>CAHJXG010000395.1 GCA_903644035.1 Rhodospirillales bacterium | reverse complement strand
TGCTGCTCACCATCCAGGGCGTCGGCGCCAAGGTCGCGCTGAGCATCCTCTCGGCGCTGTCCCCGCACGACCTGATCAACGCCATCGCCGCCGGTGACCGGGCGAGCCTCACGCGCGCCCCCGGCGTCGGCGCCAAGCTCGCGATCCGCCTGCTGAGCGAGCTTCGCGACAAGGCGGGCACCATGCCGACCGGCAGCGGCTTCGTCCTTCCGGCGGCGCCCGAGGGCGGCATGGAGGCGGACGCGCTCTCCGCCCTCGTCAACATCGGCTACCGCCGGTCGGAGGCCTATCCCGTCGTGGTGCGGATCATGGCCGGGCTGGGCGAGGGCGCCGGGGTGGACCAAGTGATCCGCGACAGCCTGCGGGAGCTGGCGATCAAATGAGCGTCGCACCGGAGGTGCGCCAATGAGCGACGACCGCACGATGGATCCCGCCCGCGGGGAGGACGACGCGGGGGAGGCGAGCCTCCGCCCGCAGACGCTCGCCGAGTTCATCGGGCAGAAGGCGAGCCGGGAGAACCTCCGCATCTTCATCCAGGCCGCGCGCGGCCGGGCGGAGGCGATGGACCACGTGCTGCTGCACGGCCCGCCGGGTCTCGGCAAGACGACGCTGGCGCAGATCGTGGCGCGGGAGCTGGGCGTGGGGTTCCGCGCGACCTCCGGACCCGTGATCCAGCGGGCCGGCGACCTGGCCGCCATCCTCACCAACCTGCAGCCGCGCGACGTGCTGTTCATCGACGAGATCCACCGCCTGCAGCCCGCCATCGAGGAGGTGCTGTATCCCGCGATGGAGGATTTCCAGCTCGACCTCATCATCGGCGAAGGCCCGGCGGCGCGCAGCGTGCGGATCGACCTGTCGCCGTTCACCCTGGTGGGTGCCACGACCCGGGCCGGGCTGCTGGCGACTCCGCTGCGCGACCGCTTCGGCATCCCGCTGCGGCTGATCTTCTACACCTTCGCCGAGCTCGAGCTGATCGTGGCGCGGGGTGCCGAGAAGCTCGGCTTCAACCTGACCGCCGAGGGAGCGGCGGAGATCGCGCGGCGGTCCCGCGGCACGCCGCGCATCGCCGGGCGCCTGCTGCGCCGGGTGCGGGACTTCGCGACCGTCGCGGGGCAGGACCCGGTGGACCGCACGATGGCCGACGCGGCGCTGACCCGGCTGGAGGTGGACCGCCTGGGGCTCGACGCCATGGACCGCCGCTATTTGCGCCGCATCGCCGAGTTCCATGCGGGCGGCCCGGTCGGAGTCGAGACCCTGGCCGCCGCCCTGGCCGAGGCGCGCGACACGCTGGAGGACGTGATCGAACCCTACCTGATCCAGGAGGGCATGATCCTCCGCACCAGCCGCGGCCGGATGCTGGGAGAGGCGGGATGGCGCCATCTGGGCCTGGCGCCCCCGAGCCAGCCGCAGCTCGACCTGCTGCGCGACCACGCCGCTGACCCGGCGCCTCTGGAGTGACGGAATACCGCTTGAGCCTGCGGGTTTATTACGAGGACACCGACGCCGGCGGCGTCGTCTACCACGCGCGATACCTGGCGTTCGCCGAGCGCGCCCGGACCGAGGCCCTGCGGGAGGCCGGCGCGCCGCACTCGGCGCTGGCAGCCGGGCACGGCCTATCTTTCGTGGTGCGGCGCGCGGAAATAGACTATCTGCGGCCGGCACGACTTGATGAGGAACTCGTCGTGGTCACGGGCCCATGGGCGATGAGGGGCGCGTCCGTAAACGTGCAGCAGCGGTTCGAGGCCGCCGGGCAGGACGTGGCGGCCCTGCACATCAGGCTTGCCTGCGTGCGACAGGCCGATGGTCGGCCGGCGCGGATACCGGATCGGTGGCGCGTGGCGCTCGGCGGCTGAACGAAGGGGTTTCGAGTTGGATCGTGCGGTGGATGCGGCGAGCGCGGCGACGGGCGGCGACATGTCGATGATCGGCCTGTTCCTGCAGGCGGACCTGGTGGTCAAGACCGTCCTGGTCCTGCTGCTGCTCGCCAGCGTGTGGGTCTGGGCCATCGTGTTCGAGAAGGCCATGACGCTGCGCCGGGTCAACCGGGCGGCGGACGGGTTCGAGGACCGGTTCTGGTCCGGCGGCAGCCTGGACGAGATGTATGAGGGGGAGGGCGTGAAGCCCACCCATCCGCTCGCCGCGGTGTTCGGCGCCGCGATGGGCGAGTGGAAGCGCAGCGCCCGCGTCGCCGGGGCCGACATGAGCCGCGGCAGCGTGCGCGACCGCGTGGACCGCACGGTCGCCGTCACGATCCAGCGCGAGATGGACCGCATGGAGCGCTGGATGGTGTTCCTCGCCTCCGTCGGCTCCACCGCGCCGTTCATCGGCCTGTTCGGCACGGTGTGGGGCATCATGCGCAGCTTCTCGGCGATCGCCACCAGCCGCAACACCAACCTGTCCGTGGTGGCGCCCGGCATCGCGGAGGCGCTGTTCGCCACCGCCATCGGCCTCGTGGCGGCGATCCCGGCCGTGCTGGCCTACAACAAGCTCAGCAACGACCTGTCCCGCTTCGCCTCCCGCATGGAGGGCTTCGGGTCGGAGTTCGCCGCCATCCTGTCCCGCCAGTCCGAGGAACGGGCCTGAGCATGGCGGGGCCGGTGGCCAGGCGGGGCAGGGGCCGCTACCGGCCGCTCGCCGAGATCAACGTGACGCCGCTCGTGGACGTGATGCTGGTGCTGCTGATCGTGTTCATGGTGGCCGCCCCGCTGATGACGTCCGGCGTGCCGGTGGACCTGCCCAAGACCAGCGCCGCGCCGCTGAACCAGGACGCCGATCCCCTGACCGTCTCGGTGAACGCGGAGGGCAAGATCTACCTGCAGGAGGCGGAGGCGACCCTGCCGGACCTGGTCAGCAAGCTGCAGGCGGTCTCCGGCAACAAGGCCGACCGCCGCATCCTCGTGCGGGGTGACAAGGGCATCGCCTATGGCCGGGTGCTGGAGGTGATGGCGACCATCACGCAGGGCGGCTTCACCAAGGTCGCCCTGCTGGCCGAGCAGACCGGCGTCCCGGCGGCTGCGAAGCCCGGGTCGCCGCAGCCCGGAGATCGGAAGAGCACACGTCTGA
>CAHJXG010000394.1 GCA_903644035.1 Rhodospirillales bacterium | reverse complement strand
GGGCGCTGGCCGGGATCGTCGCGGCGCAGATCGGCGGCGGCGCCCGGTGGGGCCGCATGGTGGGCTTCTTCGAAGGCGTCGGTGCCGGCGCGACGGCCGGGTATGGCTCCAACGGCGTGCCCCAGGAGCCGAAGGGCGCACGGGACCGCTACCGCAAGGCGCGCGAGGCCCGGGCGCGGGCCAACGACGCCGTGGGGACCTAGGCGATGCTGGTGCTCGACCACGACCGGGCCGGCGGCTACTGGGGCGCGGTTTATGCCTTCACCGCGATCCGCGGCCTGCGGGTGGTGATCGACGGCCCCGTGGGCTGCGAGAACCTGCCGGTCACGGCGGTGCTGCACTACACCGACGGCCTGCCGCCGCACGAGCTGCCCGTCGTCGTCACCGGGCTGTCCGAGGACAACCTGTCGATGGACGGCACGGAGGGCGCGCTGCGCCGCGCGGCGGCGACCGGCGACCTGGACATGCCGTCCGTCGTGGTGACCGGCAGCATCGCCGAGATGATCGGCGGCGGGGTCACGCCCGAGGGCAGCAACCTGCTCCGCTTCGTCCCGCGCACCATCGACGAGGACCAGTGGCAGGCGGCGGACCGGGCGATCTACTGGCTGTGGACCGAGTTCGGCGCGAAGCGGGCGAAGCCGAAGCCGCGTGCGGCCCGCGCGCCCGGCACGAAGCCGCGGGTCAACATCATCGGACCCATCTACGGCACCTTCAACATGCCGTCCGACCTGGCCGAGATCCGCCGGCTCGTCGAGGGCGTCGGCTGCGAGATCAACCTGGTGTTCCCGCTGGGGTCGCACATCGAGGACGTGGCGCGCCTGCCGGACGCCGACGTGAACATCTGCATGTATCGCGAGTTCGGGCGTCAGCTCTGCGAGGAACTGGACCGTCCGTATCTGCAGGCGCCCATCGGCCTGTTCGCCACCACCAACTTCCTGCGCACGCTCGGCGAGCTCACGGGGCTGGACCCCGAGCCGTTCATCGAGAGCGAGAAGCACACGACGATCAAGCCGGTCTGGGACCTCTGGCGCAGCGTCACCCAGGACTTCTTCGCCACCGCGAGCTTCGCCGTGGTGGCGACCGAGACCTACGCGCGCGGCATCCGCGGCTTCATGGAGGGCGAGCTGGGCATCCCCTGCACCTTCAGCTTCAGCCGCACCGCGGGCACGAAGCCCGACAACGCCGCCGTCCGTGCCGCGATGCGCAAGATGCCGCCGTTCATCCTATACGGCTCCTACAACGAGCGGATGTATGCGGCGGAGCAGGGGGCGCGCTGCATGTATATCCCGGCCTCCTTCCCTGGCGCCGTGATCCGCCGGGCCACGGGCACGCCGTTCATGGGGTATGCGGGCGCGACCTACCTCGTCCAGGAGTTCTGCAACGCGCTGTTCGACGCGCTGTTCCACATCCTGCCGCTCAGCACGGACATGGACCGCGTGGACCCGACGCCGGTGGCGGCCTCCGGGTGGAACGCCGACCCCTGGGACGACGGCGCGGTGGCGTTGCTCGACCAGTACGTCGAGACCGAGCCGTTCCTCGTGCGGATTTCCGCCGCCAAGCGGGCGCGGGACCGGGTGGAGCAGGACGCGAAGCGGGCGCGGGAGGGCCGGGTCACGGCGGCGCGCGTCGAGCAGTCGCTGGCCGCGATGGCCGCGGGCCGGGCGGCATGACCGCCCAGCGTGAGATGGCTGGACGCTGTGCGTCCGGACGCGAGACTTCCGGCGGGCGCTGCCCACCGGACGGTGGCTGTGGCGTGCGCCACGGCGAGGCCCTGCCGCACGGGAGGTGTGCGGCGACAGCGGAAGAAGGAGGTTTCAACCATGTCTGACGTTAACATGCGGGCCAGCTCGAGTTCGGGCCTGACCGACTCGGAGGCGCGCGAGTTCCACAGCATCTTCGTGACCAGCTTTATCGCGTTCACGGTGATCGCGATCATCGCGCACTTCCTGGTCTGGCAGTGGCGGCCGTGGCTGCCCGGGCCGAACGGCTATGCGACGACGACGTCCCTGATGGACGGCGTCGCGTTCGTGAAATCATTCCTGGCGTAGGGGAGAGTCCCGATGTGGCGTGTATGGCTGCTTTTTGACCCGCGTCGCGTGCTGGTCGCGCTGTCCGTGTTCCTGTTCGTGCTGGCCCTGCTGATCCACTTCATCCTGCTCAGCACGAGCCGGTTCAACTGGCTGGAAGGCCCCACCCGGGGCGGCACCGTGAGCCAGCTGGCGCCGCTGCCGCAGGCGGCACCGCGATAACCCAAGCCGTGGCAGCGGACGGCGCCGGACTGTCCTGGCGCCGTCCGCCGCCCGCTCCCCGCTCGACCTGAGGGTTTCACCATGGCGATGCTCACCTACGAGGAAAAGTACCGCGTCCGCGGCGGCACCCTGGTCGGCGGCGACTTGTTCGATTTCTGGCTTGGTCCGTTCTACGTCGGCTTCTTCGGCGTCACGACGATCTTCTTCTCGGCCCTCGGCACCGCGCTGATCCTGTACGGCGCGGCGCTTGGCGGCGACTGGAACGTCTGGCGCATCAACATAGCCCCCCCGGACCTCAGCTACGGCCTGGGCTTCGCGCCGCTCAAGGAGGGCGGGCTGTGGCAGGTCATCACGATCTGCGCCATCGGCGCCTTCGTGTCCTGGGCGCTGCGCCAGGTCGAGATCACCCGCAAGCTCGGCATGGGCTACCATGTCCCGTTCGCCTTCGGCGTCGCCATCTTCGCCTACGTCTCGCTCGTGGTGATCCGCCCGGTGCTGATGGGCGCCTGGGGGCACGGCTTCCCCTACGGCATCCTGAGCCACCTCGATTGGGTGTCCAACACCGGCTACCAATACCTGCACTTCCATTACAACCCGGCGCACATGCTGGCGGTGACGTTCTTCTTCACGACGACGCTGTCGCTGTCGCTGCACGGCGCGTTGGTGCTGTCGGCGGCGAACCCGCCCAAGGGGCAGGCGGTGAAGACGGCCGAGCACGAGAACACGTTCTTCCGCGACACCATCGGCTGGTCCATCGGCACGCTCGGCATCCATCGCCTGGGCCTGTTCCTGGCCCTCTCGGCCGGGTTCTGGAGTGCCGTGTGCATCATCATCAGCGGACCGTTCTGGACGCGCGGCTGGCCGGAGTGGTGGGGCTGGTGGCTCAACCTGCCGATCTGGAAATAAGGGGAGAGGGAGCGCAACCATGGCCGAGTATCAAAATCTATTCACCCGCGTCCAGGTGCGCGGACCCGTCTATGCCGGGGTGCCCGTCACCGGCACCAGTTGGACGCGGTCCGGCAAGCCGTTCTACATCCACCTGTTCGGCGTGCTGGGCGACGCGCAGGTCGGCCCGCTCTACCTGGGCATCACCGGCGTCGCCTCGCTGATCTGCGGCTTCATCGCGTTCGAGATCATCGGCCTCAACATGTGGGCGTCGGTCGATTGGAGCCCGGTGCAGTTCGCGCGCCAGCTGTTCTGGCTGGCGCTCGAGCCGCCGCCGCCGAGCTACGGCCTCCGCCTTCCGCCCTTGGCGCAGGGCGGCTGGTGGCTGATGGCCGGGTTCTTCCTCACCGCGTCCATCCTGCTGTGGTGGACACGGGTGTACCTGCGGGCGAGGGCGCTCGGCATGGGCACCCACGTCGCCTGGGCGTTCGCGGCGGCGATCTGGCTCTACCTCGTGCTCGGCTTCATCCGGCCGGTCCTGATGGGAAGCTGGAGCGAGGCGGTGCCGTTCGGCATCTTCCCGCACCTCGACTGGACGGCGGCGTTCTCGCTCCGATACGGCAACCTGTTCTATAATCCCTTCCACATGCTCTCCATCGTGTTCCTGTACGGCTCGACCCTGCTGTTCGCCATGCACGGCGCGACCGTGCTGGCCATCAGCCGCTTCGGCGGCGAGCGCGAGCTGGAGCAGATCATCGACCGCGGCACCGCGTTCGAGCGGGGCACGCTGTTCTGGCGCTGGACCATGGGCTGGGCCGCGACGGCCGAGAGCATCCACCGCTGGGCCTGGTGGTTCGCCGTGCTCTGCCCGCTGACCGGCGGCATCGGCATCCTGCTGACCGGCACGGTGGTGGACAACTGGTATCTTTGGGGCGAGAAGCATGGGATCGCGGCTCACTACCCGGCCGTATGGGGCACGGTGACGGATCCGTCCCTTTCGCAAGGAGCTGCCAAATGATATCCGGCGTTAAGCTTGGTCTCGGCCTCGTCGGTGCGGTGGGCGCCACGCTGCTCGGGATCGCGATGCTCTCGCAGTTCCAGGCGCCGTCCCTGGAGATCGTGCAACGCGGCTACCGCGGCACCGCCATGCAGGTGAACTACAACGAGAAGCAGCTCGCCAGCTACCTCGCGGAGAACAAGGTGCCCGCGTCGCTGCCGCAGGCGCCGGCGGCCGGGCCAAAGGCGGGGGCGGTCTATAAGAACGTCCAGGTGCTGGGCGACCTCAGCGTGGGCCAGTTCACCCGCCTGATGGTCTCCATCACCAGCTGGGTGTCGCCGAAGCAGGGCTGCGCCTACTGCCACAACACCGCCAACATGGCCGAGGACAGCCTCTACACCAAGATCGTCTCGCGGCGCATGTTCCAGATGACGCAGCACATCAACGCCGACTGGCAGCCGCATGTGCAGGGCACGGGGGTGACGTGCTACACCTGCCACCGGGGCAACCCGGTGCCGAACAACATCTGGTTCAACGATCCCGGCCCGCGTTCCCCGAGCGGCGGCATGATCTCCGCCGGGGCATCGACGGGCCAGAACCTTGCGGCCGCGTCGACGCGCTACGCCTCGCTGCCCTACGACCCGTTCACGCCGTTCCTGGAGGGCGACCACTCGATTCGCGTGCAGGGGGACGAGGCGCTGCCGGGCTCCAACCGGCACTCCATCAAGGAGGCGGAGTGGACCTTCTCGCTGATGAACTACTTCGGCAACTCGCTCGGGGTGAACTGCACGTACTGCCATAACAGCCGGGCGTTCAGCGACTGGTCGCAGAGCACCCCGGCCAAGGTGACGGCGTGGCACGGCATCCAGATGACCCGGGACCTCAATGGGGACTACCTCAAGCAACTCGCCAATGCTTGGCCGGTCAACCGGCTGGGTCCCACGGGCGACTCGCCCAAGCTCGCCTGCGCCACCTGCCACCAGGGCGTCTACAAGCCGCTCTATGGTGTCAGCATGCTGAAGGACTTCCCGGAGCTGGCGCGTCCCGGCGCGGCAGGCCTCGCCTACCTCAATGCTTCCTGGACGCCTGCGTCGCCGATGGACCAGGAGAAGGTTGGAGAGCAAGGCAAGCCCAGCAACTGACGCGTGACGGAGGGGGGGCAGGGCCGCTGCGGCCCTGCCCCTTTGCTCGCCTCCCTTGATGGTCCTCTGTTTCTCACCATGATAAACTCCTAGTTCTGGAATCGGCGCCGGGTGGGTTGCGGCAGGCAGCCTCCCGTGCGACCGCTTCCGTGGGATTGTGGTTTTGACGAGGGCAGGGGTCGCGTATGGACAGCATGGAGATCAACAAGGCGGTTGCCGCGTTCCTGATCGCGGGCATCGCCTTCATGGGTTCCGGGCTGATCAGCGAGGCGCTGGTGCATCCGAAGGCCATCAAGGGCACGGCGATCAAGGTTGACCTGCCGAGCGAGCAGACCGCCGCCGCGGCCGCTCCCGAGGCGGAGCCGCCCATTGCGGTCCTGCTCGCCTCTGCCGATCCCGCCCGCGGCGAGGCGGGCGTCAAGAGCGCCGGCTGCGTCGCCTGTCACAGCTTCAACGAGGGCGGCAAGGCTGGCGTCGGTCCAAACCTGTATGGCGTCATTGGCGGGCCGCATGGCCACATGGAAGGCTACGCCTACTCGGCGGTCCTGAAGGGCAAGCAGGGCCCCTGGACCTACGAGGCGATGAACGAGTGGCTGAAGAAGCCCAGCGCCTACGCCCCCGGCACCAAGATGAGCTACGCCGGCCTGGCGGACCCGAAGAAGCGGGCCGACATCATCGACTACCTGCACACCTTGGCCAAGGAGCCGGTACCGTTCCCGGCGGCCCCGGCGCAGAAGGCCGCTGCCCCGGCCGGTGGAGCGGCGGTTGCCGCGGCCCCGCCCAATCCTGCTCCCGCCGCCGCTGCCCCGGCCCCCGCAGCGGATATCAACGTCCTGCTGGCGTCGGCCGACGTGGATGCCGGCAAGTCAAGCACGACCAAGCTGGGCTGCATCGCCTGCCACAGCTTCAATGAGGGCGGGAAGAACGGCGTCGGCCCGAACCTGTATGGCGTGGTCGGCGCCCAGCACGGCCATGTCGACGGATACGCCTACTCCGCGGCGCTGAAGGCCAAGTCGGGTCCGTGGACCTATGCCGAGTTGAACGAGTGGCTGCTGAAGCCCAGCGCCTATGCGCCCGGCACCAAGATGAGCTTCGCCGGCATCGCCAACCCCAAGGTGCGGGCGGACGTGATCGCCTATCTTCGCTCGCTGTCCGCCAACCCCGAGCCGTTGCCGGCGGCCGAGGCGCCCAAGCAGCCGGGCTAGCCTTCGTCTTGACTGCGCTGCATGGCGAGGTCACCCGGTTGGCGAAGTTTCAGGCAACGCGGGTGATCGGCCGGACCGAAGCCCATGCTGCCTGACACCGCGGAGATCGTCGAGGTCAGCCCGCGCGACGGGCTGCAGAACGAGGGCCGTCCCGTCGGCACCGCCGACAAGCTGCATCTGATCGAGAGCCTGGTCCGCGCCGGCGTCCGCCGCATCGAGGCGACGAGCTTCGTCCACCCGGCGCGCGTGCCGCAGATGGCGGATGCGGAGGCGGTGATGGCAGGCCTGCCGCGCGTGCCCGGCGTGATCATCTCCGGCCTCGTGCTCAATCGCCGTGGCGCCGAGCGCGCCATCGCCGCCGGGTGCGACGAGCTGACCTTCACCGTGGTTGCCAGCGAGGCGTTTGGCCAGCGCAACCAGGGCCAGACCATCGAGCAGGGCCTCTTGGCCTGGGCCGAGGTGGCCGCCATGGCGCGTGCCGCCGGGCGCCGTGCCACCGTGATGGTCGCCGCCGCCTTCGGCTGCCCGTTCGAGGGGGCGGTGGACCCGGCCCGCGTTGAAGCCATGGTCCGCCAGGTGCTGCGGTCCGCGCCTGAGGAGGTCGGCCTGGCCGACACCATCGGCGTCGCCACGCCCCGGCAGGTCATGGACCTGTTCGGGCGGGTGCGGGCGGCGGTGGCCTCTGCCGGAACCGGGCGGGCCGCGATGCGGGCGCATTTCCACAACACGCGCAACACCGGCTACGCCAACGCCTACGCGGCGCTGCTGGCCGGGGCCACGGTGCTGGACAGCAGCGCCGGCGGAGTCGGCGGCTGCCCCTTCGCGCCCCGGGCCACCGGCAACATCGCGACCGAGGACCTGCTGTTCCTGCTGGATGGGCTGGGTGTCCGCCATGGCATTGAGCGCGGCGCGGTGGCGGCGCTCGATCCGTGGCTGGCGGGCGTGCTGGGGCATGCGGTGCCGGGCCAGCTTGGCAAGACCGATGCCTGGCCGCCTGTACCCTAGCGCGCCGGGTCTGCGGTACGCGGATTGCACGGGCCCGCGCGTGATCTAGCCGAAACAGAGAGTGCAGCCATGGCCCAACACCGCGTCCCCGCCACGCCCGAGACCATCCGCTGGGGCGCGTTCAGCGCTGCCTACCCGCCCGTCCTGACGGTGGAGAGCGGCGATACCGTCGTGCTCGAGTGCGTCACCGGCGCGCCGGACGTGATGCCGCCCGAGGGCTCCGACCTCAAGGTGCCCCCGGCGCTGGCCGCCATCCACGCCGCGAACCCGCCCCGGCTCGGGCCGCACATCCTGACCGGGCCGGTCGCCATCGCCGGCGCCGAACCCGGCGACACGCTGGAGGTGCGCATCGACAGGATCGAGCTGGGCGCCGATTGGGGCTTCTGCGGGCACCGGCCGCTCGCCGGCACGCTGCCGGAGGATTTCCCGCATCGGTTCCTCAGCCACATCGCCATCGACCGCGCCGCCGGCACCTGCCGGCTGCCCTGGGGCACCGAGCTGACGCTGTCGCCGTTCTTCGGCGTGATGGGCGTGGCGCCGCCGCCCGCCTACGGCGCGATCTCGACCAAGGAGCCGCGGGAGCACGGCGGCAACCTGGACAACAAGGAGGTCGGCGCCGGGTCCACGCTGTTCCTGCCGGTCTGGGTGCCCGGCGCCAACTTCTCCGCGGGCGACGGCCACGGCGTCCAGGGCGACGGCGAGGTCTGCATCAACGCGCTCGAGACCTGCCTCACCGGCACCTTCACCTTCGTGCTGCACAAGGCGGCGTCCGCGCCGCTCCGCTTCCCGCGCGCGGAATCCCCGACCCATTACATCTCGATGGGCTTGAACGAGGACCTGGACCTCGCGATGAAGCAGGCGCTGCGGGAGATGATCGCCTTCATCTGCGCCCGGTCCAGCCTGTCGCCGGACCAGGCCTACCAGTTCTGCTCGCTCGCCGTGGACTTCCACGTGACGCAGACGGTGAACGGCGAGAAGGGGGTGCACGGATTGTTGCGGAAGGGGCTGCTGTTCTAGCCGGGTTATCCACAACTGTTTGTGCCGTATTAACATTTTCCGCCTATCCGTCGCAGAGTCGCAGCCCTAGTATCCGTTACGAAATGAACGGCTAAGGGGGCCAGAATGGACTGGAACGAGGAGACGATCGCCTGCCTGCGCCAGTTTTGGCAGGACGGCCATTCCACGGCCGAAATCGGCCGGCGCATGGGCGTCACCAAGAACGCGGTGGTCGGCAAGGCGCACCGATTGATGCTGTCGCCCCGCCCGTCGCCGATCCGCCGCGACCTGCCGGAGGGCCATGTGCCGCGGCGCTCCATGCCCCGGCGCGCGACCGGCCCCACCCTGCCGGCGCCGAACCTGCCG
>CAHJXG010000393.1 GCA_903644035.1 Rhodospirillales bacterium | reverse complement strand
CGCCGGCAGCCCGAATGCGGCCAGCAGCGCCAGCGCCCGCTCCCGCGCCGCCCGCCGCGGCCGGCCGGCGACCATCTGCGGCAGCACGATGTTCTCGGCCGCGGTGAACTCGGCCAGCAGGTGGTGCGCCTGATACACGAAGCCGATGCGGTCGCGGCGGATCGCGGTGCGGTCGGCGTCCGGCAGCTGCCCGGCGTCCCGCCCGTCCACCAGCACGACGCCGGCATCCGGACGCTCCAGCAGGCCAGCGAGATGCAGCAGCGTGCTTTTCCCAGTGCCGGACGGCGCCACCAGCGCCACGATCTCGCCTGCATGAAGCGTGAGGTCGGCGTCGCGCAGCACGTGCAGCTCGCTGTCGCCGCTGCGATAGGCGCGGCTCACGCCTTGCAGCACCAGCGGCTCACTCATGCCGCAGCGCCTCCACCGGGTCGGTCCGCGCGGCGCGCCAGCTTGGGTAGAGCGTCGCGAGCAGGGACAGGCCGAGCGCCATCAGGATCACCTGCGCCACCTCATGCCAGTTCAGCTTGGCCGGCAGGTGCGTGAGGTAGTACACCTCCGGGTTGAACACACTGGCGCCGGTCGCGGCCTCCACCCAGCCCTGCAGCGTCTCGATGTTGAGGCAGAACAGCACGCCGAGCAGCACGCCGGCGATGGTGCCGGTCACGCCCACGCTCGCCCCGCACATCAGGAAGATGCGCATGATCGCCCCGCGCCCGGCGCCGATGGTGCGCAGCACCGCGATGTCGCGCGTCTTGTCCTTGACCATCATGATCAGCGAGGACACCACGTTGAACGCCGCCACCAGGATGATGAGCGTGAGGATCAGGAACATCACGTTCCGCTCCACCTGCACCGCGGCGAAGAAGCTGTTGTTGCTCTGCTGCCAATCGACCACGCGCACCGGCGTGCCGGACAGCGCCGCCGTGATCGCCCCGCTGATCGCCCGCACCTCTTGCGGGTCGGACACCATGACCTCGATGTGGGACGCGCCTCCGGGCTGCTGGAAGAAGATCTGCGCGGCCTCCAGCGGCAGGAACACGAAGGAGGTGTCGTACTCGTTCATGCCGACCTGGAACACCGCCGCCACGCGGTAGGCGCGCACCCGGGGGATGGTGCCGAACGCGGTCGCCGCCCCCTGGGGCGACACGAGGGTGAGCGGGCTGCCGACCGTCAGGCCGAACTTCTGCGCCAGGCCCACGCCGACCGCGACGGCGTCCTCCCCCTGGAAGTCGTCGAGCGTGCCGGCCCGGATGTTGTCGCTGACCGCGCCCATGCGGCGGAAGTCCTCCGGCCGGATGCCGCGCACGAGGCCCCCGGCCGACTGCCCGCGCGGACCTGTCAGCAGCACCTGCCCATCCACGACCGGCACGGCGGAGACGACGCCGGGCACGGAGGCGACCCGCGCCGAGACGGCCTGATACTCCGTGAGCGTGCCGCCCGCGGGATACACCCCGAGATGGCCGTTGAAGCCCAGGATGCGGTTCAGCAGGTCCACCTGGAACCCGCCCATCACCGACATCACGATGATCAGCGTCGCGACGCCCAGCGCGATGCCCACCAGGCTGAAGCCTGCGATCACCGACACGAAGCGTTCGCCGCGGCGCGCGCGCAGGTAGCGGCCGGCCACGGCGCGTTCAAAAGGTCCAAACATGTTACGCGATATGGGCGAGCGCCGCGTCCAGCGTAAGCTCCTGCCGCTCGCCGGTCGCGCGGCGCTTCAGCTCCACCGTGCCGGCGGCGGCGCCGCGCGGGCCGACGATGACCTGCCAGGGATGGCCCATCAGGTCGGCATCGGCGAACTTCACCCCGGCCCGCTCCTCCCGGTCGTCATACAGCGCGCGGCCGGGCATGGCGGCGTAGGCCTGCTCGCACAGCGCGCCGGTCGCGGCGTCGCCCTGCTTCAAGTTGAGGATGGCGGCGCGGAACGGGGCGACGCTGTCGGGCCAGATGATCCCGGCGTCGTCGTGATGCGCCTCGATCAGCGCGCCCACCAGGCGAGACACGCCGATGCCGTAGCTGCCCATGTTGGGCGCGATCGAGGTGCCGTCGGGACCGGCGACCTGCAAGCCGACGAGTTCGCTGTACAGGGTGCCGAAGTTGAAGATCTGCCCGACCTCGATCCCGCGGCCCTCGCGCCGCCGCTCGGCGGGCACCTGCTCCCAGGCGGCGAGGTCGTGCTTCTCGTCCGTTGCGGCGTAGGGTGTCGTGACTGCGGTGAAGAAGCGGTCGAGCTGCCCGGGATCGGTGTGGTCCACGTCGTCGGTGCCGATGCGGATCGTCTCGACGCCGGCGTCGTAGAACACCTGGCTTTCGCCCGTGGGCGCCAGGATGTGGAACTCGTGGCTCAGGTCGCCGCCGATCGGCCCGGTGTCGGCCGCCATCGGCACGGCCTGCACGCCCAGGCGCTGGAAGGTGCGCAGGTAGGCCAGCATCATGATGCGGTAGCTGCGCACCGCCGCCGCGTGGTCCAGGTCGAAGGAGTAGCCGTCCTTCATCAGGAACTCCCGCCCGCGCATCACGCCGAAGCGGGGCCGGGTCTCGTCGCGGAACTTCCACTGGATGTGATACAGGATTTGCGGCAGCTCGCGGTAGCTGTGGACGGATTGGCGCAGCAGGTCGGCGATCAGCAGCTCGTTGGTGGGGCTGTAGATCAGGTCGCGGTCGTGCCGGTCCTTGAGGCGCAGCATCTCCGGGCCGTAGGCGTCGTAGCGGCCGGTCGAGCGCCACAGATCGGCGGATTGTAGGGTGGGCAGCAGCAGCTCCTGCGCGCCGACGCGGTCCTGCTCCTCCCGCACCACCTGCGCGATGTTGCGCAGCACGCGCCAGCCGGCCGGGAGCCAGGCGTAGATGCCCGCCGCCACCTGCCGCACCAGCCCGGCGCGCAGCATGAGCCGATGCGAGGCGATCTGCGCCTCCGCCGGGTTTTGCTTGATGGTGGGCAGCAGCGAGCGGGTCAGACGCATCTTGAACCTGTGTCAGTTGGGCCGGGCAGACCCTACAGGCCAGATGGCGGCGTCACCAGCCGTCGGTTGTTATGTCTTGAAAATGGCCTCGCGCACATAATTTTTGTGCGGCGCACAACCTTTTTTTATTCGATTATGCCGGGCATTACACGAATCCGCGTGACACCATCGCGCAGGGGAATTATCAATGAAGGAATGGCCCGCGCGCACAGGCGGCGCAGCGGGCCGAGTTTAGGGAGGAAACGCCGATCACACAGCAGACCAGGTCACATCCTGGTCTGCTGTGAAGATTGCTGCTCAGCAGCCGTCCCGTCCAGGCAAATCTGCGGCGCCACCATGATTCTTTTGCGGTGTTGCACCGATTCTGACGATCAGACGGGCAAACGGTGAATAGTAGCCCATTAATTGGTCAGGTGGCGCGGAACGACCACCAGTCGCTCCGGATGACCCACATCGCCAGGCCCCAAAGCACCGCCGAGATGAGGGTCGTCGCCAGCAGCTTGCGCCCGATCAGCGGACGCTCCGGCGCGCCGCGCCACCCCGTTGCCGGGTCGGCATCGGCCACCGGCCGCGTGCCGAACGGCAGCACGGCGAACAGCACCGTCCACCAGATCAGCGTGTAGAGCACGAAGGCCGTGAAGCCGCTCACGTCCCGCTCCCCCTCAGACCCGGAGCAGGTGCACGTCCACCATCGGCCGCTTCTGCAGGCGCTTGCCCAGGGCGCGGCGCAGCGCGGCGCGTGCGGCGTCGGCCAGCGCCGAGTCATCGCGCCGCAGCAAGGCCGGCAGCCCGGCGACCGCCTGGGTGAACTCGCTGGTGACCCGCGCAGTCTCCGGGTCGTCCGGCTCGAACAGGCCGGGTGCGCTGACCCGCGCCTGGCCGATCATCTTGCCGGTGCCGTCCATGGCGAAGCTGCCCAGCACGACACCGTTGAACAGCATCCGGCGCCGCGCCGCGAGCACGCCGCCGTTCAGCGGCACCACCCGGTTGCCGTCAAGCGCCAGCCGTCCCACGGGTGCGCTGTCCACGACCTCCGGCCGGCCCGGCGACAGGCTGAGCACGTCGCCGTCCTCCAGCAGGATCGGCGTGGCGCCGCACTCCTGCGCCAGGGCCGCATGGGCCGACAGATGCCGCCATTCGCCGTGCACGGGGACCGAGTATTTCGGCTTCACCAGGGCATAGAGTTGCTTGAGCTCGTCCCGCGCCGGGTGGCCGGACACGTGGGTCATCGTGTCGTCGTCGGTGACGACCCGCACGCCGCGGCGTACCAGGCTGTCCTGCACCAAGGTGATCGGCCGCTCGTTGCCGGGGATCATCCGGCTGCTGAAGATCACCGTGTCGCCCTCGCCGAGCGCGATGTTCGGATGCGTGTCGGCGGCGATGCGCGACAGGGCGCTGCGTGGCTCCCCCTGGCTGCCGGTCACGAGGATCAGCAGGTTGTCGTCGGGCACTGACCCGGCCTCGTCCTCGGAGACGAACTCCGGCAGGCCGCGGAGATAGCCGCATTCCCGCGCCGCCGCCTCCAGGTTGCGAAGCGAGCGGCCGACCAGCGCCACGTGGCGGCCTGCGTCGCGCGCCGCCATCACCACGCTCTCGACGCGCGCCACGTTGCTGGCGAAGCACGTCACCGCCACACGGCCGCGCATCGGGCGGATCAGCTTGGCGAGGCTCTGCCGCACATCCGCCTCGCTGCCGGAATGGCCGTCCACCATGGCGTTGGTGCTGTCGCACACCATGGCCAGCACGCCCTCCTCGCCCAGGCGGCGGAAGGCGGCCTCGTCCGTCGCCGGGCCGATCAGCGGGTTGGGATCGAGCTTCCAGTCGCCGGTGTGCAGGATGGTGCCGTAGGGCGTGCGGATGGCGAGCGCCTGCGCCTCCGGCAGGGAGTGCGCGACCGGCATCAGCTCCAGCGAGAACGGCTGCAGCTCGATCCGCCCTCCGGACGGGATCGTGTGGACGCGCACCTCGGCGAGCAGCCCGGCCTCCGTCAGCTTGCGCTTCAGCACGGCGGTCGCGAACGGCGTCGCGTAGACGGGGCAGCGAAGCTGGCGCCAGAGATGCGCGACGGCGCCGATATGGTCCTCATGCGCATGGGTGATGACCAGGCCCAGCAGCTGGTCCCGCCGCTCGGCGATGAAGCCGGGATCGGGCATCATGATCTCGATCTCGGGATTGTCATTGCCGCCGAAGCCGATCCCGCAGTCAATCGCCAGCCACTTGCCGCCGCAATGGTACAAATTCAGGTTCATGCCGATCTCGCCCGTCCCGCCTAAAGGCAGGAAGGCCAGATCACCGCTGTAAGCATCCATCTAATCGCCTTCGATTGTTCTTATTCTGTCGCGACTCAATGTGGGTGCGGGATTACGGTCCGCCAACAAGCGAAGTCCGTTGAGCGTCAGATCGGGGTCGATGTGCTCGATCACCGTCGTGCCCTCCGCCAGCATGGGCGCCAAGCCGCCGGTGGCGATCACCTTGAGCGGCTCGTCGTGCTCGGCGCGGATGCGGGCGACCAGGCCCTCGACCAGGCCGACATAGCCCCAGTAGATGCCGGACTGCATGGCAGGGATGGTGGAGCGGCCGATCACCGCCTGCGGCCGGCCGATGCCGATGCGCGGCAGGCGGGCGGCCGCCTTGTGCAGCGCTTCGATCGACAGGTTGATCCCCGGCGCGATGACGCCGCCGAGGTAGCCGCCATCCGGCGCCACCACGTCGAACGTCGTCGCCGTGCCGAAGTCGATGACGATGAGCGGGCCGCCATAGCCCTGATGCGCCGCGAGCGTGTTGAGCAGGCGGTCCGCGCCGACCTCGGACGGGTTGTCGATGCGGATGTCGAAACCCCAGTCCAGGCTGGACCGGGCCACCAGCGGCTCCGTCGTGAACCATTCCCGGCACAGGCGGCGCAGGTGGTAGAGCGCCGCCGGCACCACCGTGCCGATCACGGCCCGGTCGATCTCGGCGCGCTTCAACCCGGAGAACGACAGCAGGGTCAGCAGCCAGACGGCGTATTCGTCCGAGGTGCGCTGCGGCTCGGTCGCGATGCGCCAGATGCCACGCCAGGCGGTGCCGTCGTGCACGGCAAAGACCACGTTGGTGTTGCCGGCATCGACGACGAGCAGCACGGGCTAGGCTCCCCCGTCCGCCCGGGCCGGGCCGGCCCGGCTCACCCGAACAGCACCCGCGCCGCCTGCTGCGCCGCGGCGACGAGCGGCGCCGGGAACACGAAGAACAGCGTCGTCACCACGGCGCCGACGCCGGCGACGAAGGAGACAGAGGTGGGGCGCGCGTCGAACGCCGGCTCGGCGGGATCGAAGTACATGACCTTGATGACGCGCAGGTAGTAGAACGCGCCGACCACGCTGGTCAGCACGCCGATCACCGCGAGCGTCCAGTAGCCCGACTGCACCGCCGGCAGGAACACGTAGAGCTTGCCGAAGAAGCCGGAGAACGGCGGGATGCCCGCCATGCTGAACATGAACACGCCCATCGCGAGCGCGAGGCCGGGGTCGGTGCGCGCGAGCCCCGACAGGTCGGAGATCCGCTCCAGCGCGACGCCCTTGCGCCGCATGGCGATGATGCAGGCGAACACCCCGGCGCTCATGAACACGTAGGTCACCATGTAGACCATCGTGCCCCGCACGCCGTCCGGCGTCCCGACCGCGAGGCCGACCAGCGCGTAGCCGATATGGCCGATGCTGGA
>CAHJXG010000392.1 GCA_903644035.1 Rhodospirillales bacterium | reverse complement strand
GGCGCCGGCGAACTCGGCGAGGCCCGTGAGCGCCAGCACCTCCGCCACCCGCGCCGCCCGCTCGCGGCGCGGCAGCCGCCCTTCCAGCACCAGCGAGACGTTGCCGGCCACGCTGCGCCAGGGCAGCAGCGCGAAATCCTGGAACACGGGGGTCAGCGGGTTCAGGCAGTCCGCGGCCACATGCCCCTCCATGCGCACGGTGCCGGCAGTGGGGGCGATCAGGCCGCCGACGATGCCCAGCAGCGTGCTCTTGCCGCAGCCCGACGGCCCGATCAGCACCAGTACCCGGCCGGCCTCGGCCACGAGGTCGATCCCGTCCAGCACCGGCAGGGCGTCGTAGCGATGGCCGACGCCGCAGATCGACAGCCGGACGTTGGAGCCGGTCATGGCGGAAGGAGCGCGCCGATGAATCGCGTGTCGATCACGTCGGACGGCTCGATCTGGCCCTTCACCAGGCCCTGCCCGGTGAACCAGCGGAGCTGCGCCGCCACGTCCTGCACGTCGAGCCGCGCGTCCTCGTCGTAGTAGCCGACGCCCTGCTCGATCTTGCGCGGCCCGTCGGGATCGCCGGCATAGACGTATGTCTGGATCAGCGGGATCAGCGCCGCGCTCTTGGCGTCCCGCACCGGCTGGCCCGCCGCGTCCAGGCGCAGGAAGGCGTCGCGGTAGTCGGCGACCCCGCGCCGGTAGGCCCGGGCGAAGCGGTGCAGCGTGTCGGGCCGCGCGTCCAGCATCCGGCTCGGCGCGAACACGGCGGTGATCTGGTAGGGCACGAGGTCGCCGGCCCAGCCGATGATGCGCGCCTCCCCCGCCGCCTCCAACGGCCGGGCCATGGAGGCGATGGCCATCGTCGCGTCCACCTGCCCGGTCCGCACCGCCGCCACCATGTTGCCGATCTGCTGCAGCGGCCGCAGCGTCAGGCTCTTGAGCGCGAAGCCCTCCCGCTCCGCGATCCGTCCGACCATGTAGTGGAACGACGAGCCGAACTGCGTGATGCCGAAGCTGTGCCCGGACAGCTGCGCCACCGAGGTCAGCCCGGCGTCATACGCCTTGCGCGAGGCGAGGATCGCCGTCCCCTCATAGCCCGCCTGCTCGTGCAAGGCGCCGCCGATCACCTTCAGCGTGCCGCGCCCGGCCAGGCTGAAGAAGCCGCCGGTCAGCGCGGTGATCCCCACGTCGATGTCGCCCGACACTGCGGCGGCGGCGATGGGCTGTGCCGCCTCGAAGAAGCGGAAGCTGGCATCCAGCCCCTCGTCCCGGAAATAGCCGCGCTCCATGGCGATATACAGCGGCGCCGGCGACAGCGTGTGCAGCAGGCCGATGCGCAGCACGTCCGCTGCCCGGGCCGGCGCCACGGTCCACAGCAGGCTTGCTGCGAAGCAGAGCAGGGTTGAGGCGCGCATCCGGGTTCCTTCCTGGCGGGGGCCACCCATGCCATACCGCGGCCGGGTTGCACAGGAAGCAGGGGCCGCCCATACCCTGGATATGACCCCTCCGTTGCTGCTGCTCCAGAACATCCGCCTGTCGCTCGGCACCGCGCCGCTGCTGGACGGCGCTGAACTCGGCGTGGGCGCGGGCGAGCGCATCTGCCTGGTCGGGCGCAACGGATCTGGCAAATCGACCTTGCTCAAGGTCGCGGCGGGGCTGCTGCAAGCGGATGCCGGCACGCGCTTCCTGCAGCCCGGCACCACCGTGCGCTACCTGCCGCAGGAGCCGGACCTGTCGGGTTTCGACACGACGCTCGACTACGTGGAGGCCGGCATGGGACCGGGCGACGACCGCTACCGGGCGCGCACCCTGCTGGACCAGCTCGGCATGACCGGCGAGGAGGACCCCACGCACCTTTCAGGCGGCGAGAAGCGGCGCTGCGCCCTCGCCCGCACGCTGGCGCCCTCGCCTGACCTGCTGCTGCTCGACGAGCCGACCAACCATCTGGACCTGCCGGCCATCGAGTGGCTGGAGCAGGAGCTGGCCAGCCTGCGCGCCGGGCTGGTGCTGATCAGCCACGACCGGCGCATGTTGGAGAAGCTGTCCCGGAGCATTGTCTGGCTCGACGGCGGCATCACCCGGCGCATCGACCGCGGCTTCGCCCACTTCGAGGCCTGGCGCGACGAGGTGGAGGAGCAGACCGAGCGCGACCAGCACAAGCTCGGCCGGCAGATCGCGCGCGAGGAGGACTGGCTGCGCTACGGCGTCACCGCCCGGCGCAAGCGCAACGTGCGCCGCTTGGGCGAGCTGGGTGCGCTCAGGCAGAAGCGGCGGGAAATAGGCGGCGGGGCGACGGCGCTGCGCCTGGTCGCGACCGAGGCCGATCTTTCGGGCAAGCTGGTCTCGGTCGCCGAGCACGTCGGCAAGGCGTTCGACGGCACCCCGGTGATCCGCGACCTGACGCTCCGGGTGCTGCGCGGCGACCGGCTGGGCATCGTCGGCCCCAACGGCTCCGGCAAGACGACGCTGCTCAAGCTGCTGACCGGGGTGGAGGCGCCGGACAGCGGCGAGGTGAAGCTCGGCACCAACCTCGCCGAGGTGACGCTGGACCAGCAGCGCGCCAGCCTCGATCCGAACGCCACCCTGTCGGACACGCTGACGGCCGGCGGCGGCGACACCGTGGTCGTGGCGGGAGAGCGCCGCCACGTGATCGGCTACATGAAAGACTTCCTGTTCAAGCCGGAGCAGGCGCGCACCCCGGTCGGCGTGCTGTCGGGCGGCGAGCGCGGGCGGCTGATGCTCGCCTGCGCCATGGCCCGGCCCTCCAACCTGCTGGTGCTGGACGAGCCGACCAACGACCTTGACCTGGAGACGCTCGACCTGCTGCAGGAGATGCTGTCGGAGTATCCCGGCACCGTGCTGCTGGTCAGCCATGACCGCGACTTCCTCGACCGGGTGGTCACGAGCACCCTGGCCGCGGAGGGCGCCGGGCGGTGGGTCGAATATGCCGGCGGCTACAGCGACATGCTGGCGCAGCGCGGCCAGCCGGACGCCCCGGCGCCTGAGCGTGCCCGGAGCAGCGGCCCGAAGTCGCTGTCCCGCGCGTCCAGCAGCCGGAAGATGACGTTCAAGGACAAGCACGCGCTGGAGACGCTGCCCAAGCAGATCGCCGCGGCGGAAGCCGAGGTCGCGCGCCTGCAGCAACGGCTCGCCGACCCCGACCTGTATCGCCGCGACCCCGCCGCCTTCCGCGCCGCCACCGACGCGCTGGCCCGCGCGCAGGCCAGCCTTGCCGCCTGCGAGGAGCGTTGGCTCGCATTGGAGTTGATGCGGGAAGAGCTGGAAGCGTAGGCTCCGGCGCATGACCCGGATCATCCTGTTGCTCTCCCTGCTGGTCCTGTCCGGCTGCGGCTTGGCCGCGGCGCCGTGCCGGGTGACGTCGGCGGCGCTGAAGATCGTGCCGGTCGTGGGCCACGTCGCGGCGGCGCCGACGGACGCCTGCGCGGATATCATCGACTAGACGTCCCGCGCGACGCCTCGCGTCCGAGAATGCGCGTGCAGGGTGGGGCGCCGTTACGCAGGAGCACCTATGCACCCAGACACCAAAGCTTGGCTGATGCTGGCCAGCACCGCGACCCTCACCACGCAGCTGTTCAAGCGCGGGCTGCGCAACGCCTTCATGCAGGGCGTCCGCCGGCTGGGTCCGCCCGGCCCCAACATGGTCGGGCCCGCCATGACGCTCCGCTACATCCCGGCGCGCGAGGACGTCGACCATCTCGGCGTGTTCGCCGATCCCGAGCACCCGCAGCGCAAGGCGGTGGAGACCGCCCGGCCCGGCTGCGTCCTGGTGCAGGACTGCCGCGGCGACGCGCGGGCCGCGTGCGGGGGCGAGATCCTGATGACCCGGCTCCAAATGCGGGGCGCCGCCGGCACGGTCACCGATGGCGGGCTGCGCGACAGCGGCGCCATCGGCGCGATGGCGATGCCGGTGTTCTGCGCCGGGGCGTCGGCGCCGCTGAACCTCGTGCTGCACCACGCGGTCGAGATCGACGTGCCCATCGGCTGCGGCGGCGTCGCGGTCTATCCCGGGGACATCATCGTGGGCGACGCGGACGGCGTCGTGGTGCTCCCGGCCGGCATCGCCGACGAGGTCGCCGAGCAGGCGGCCGAGCAGGAGCGGATGGAGCGGTTCGTCCTGGAGCGCATCGCGGCCGGCGCCCCGCTGCCCGGCACCTACCCGCCCAACGCCGAGACCCAGGCGGCCTACATTGCGTGGAGCGCCCGGCAGGGCTGAGCGCAGGCCCCCTCGACTCCGGGCGCGCCTGCCTCAATAAGGACGCGCCACGAGAGGATGCGAGATGGATCGAGTTGACGTTGCGGGCCTGCGGGTCGCGGCCGAGCTGCATGGCTTCATCGCCGAGGCGCTGCCGGGCACTGGCGTCGGGGCCGATGCGTTCTGGACCGGCTTCGCCGCGCTGGTGCGCGACCTGGCGCCGCGCAATGCCGAGCTGCTTGCCCAACGCGACGAGCTGCAACGCCAAATCGACCAGTGGCACCTGTCCCATTCGGCCAAGCCGCACGATCCCGCGGCGTATCAGGACTTCCTCCGCGGCATCGGCTACCTGCTGCCGGAGCCGGCGCCCTTCGAGGTCGGCACGGCCAACGTGGACGCCGAGATCGCGGGCATCGCCGGGCCGCAGCTTGTCGTGCCGGTGATGAACGCCCGCTACGCGCTGAACGCGGCCAACGCGCGGTGGGGCAGCCTGTACGACGCGCTGTATGGCACGGACGCGCTGCCGGAGAGCGATGGGGCGGAGCGCGGCCGCGGCTTCAACAAGGTCCGCGGCGCCCTTGTCGTGAAGCGGGCGAAGGAACTGCTGGACCTCGCGGCGCCGCTGGCCGGGGCTTCCCACGCGGATGTGACCCGCTACACGGTCGAGGATGGCGCGCTGCGGGCGGCGACCCGCCAGGGCGCAATTGGTCTGGCCGCGCCGGAGAGGTTCGTGGGCTACCGCGGCCAGCCCTCGGCGCCCAGTGCGATCCTGCTGCGCAACAACGGCCTGCACCTTGAGGTCGGCATCGACCACGGCCATCCCATCGGCCAGGATGACCCGGCCGGGGTTGCGGACGTGCTGCTCGAATCGGCCCTCACCACGATCCAGGATTGCGAGGACAGCGTCGCCGCCGTCGATGCGGCCGACAAGGTGGCGGTGTATCGCAACTGGCTCGGCCTGATGCAGGGAACGCTGTCGGCGTCGCTGGAGAAGAACGGCCAGCCGGTCGTGCGCCGGCTCAACCCCGACCGCGAGTACACGGCGCCGGGGGGCGGCGCCCTGGCCCTGCCGGGCCGCAGCACCATGCTGATCCGCAACGTCGGCCACCACATGTACACCGACGCCGTGCTGGCCGCGGACGGCGCCGAAATCCCGGAGGGGCTGCTGGATGCCGCCGTCACCTCGCTGATCGCCATGCACGACCTGCGCGCCACCGGCCCGATCCGCAACAGCCGGGCGGGGTCGGTCTACATCGTCAAGCCGAAGATGCACGGGCCGGAGGAGGTCGCCTTCGCCGGCGAAATCTTCACGCGCGTCGAAGCTATGCTCGGCCTCACGCCCAACACCCTGAAGATGGGCATCATGGACGAGGAGCGGCGGACCAGCGCCAACCTCGCCGCCTGCATCCACGCGGCGCGCGACCGGGTGGCGTTCATCAACACCGGCTTCCTCGACCGCACCGGGGACGAGATCCACACCGCGATGGAAGCCGGCGCCATGATCCGCAAGAACGAGATGAAGGGCGCGGCCTGGATCAAGGCGTACGAGGACCGCAACGTCGACATCGGCCTGGCCTGCGGCCTGCGCGGCCGGGCGCAGATCGGCAAGGGCATGTGGGCGGCGCCAGACCGCATGGCCGACATGCTGGAGCAGAAGATCGGCCACCCCCGGGCCGGGGCCAACACGGCCTGGGTCCCCTCCCCGACCGCCGCGACGCTCCACGCGCTGCACTATCATGAGGTGGACGTGGCCGCACGGCAGGCGGAGCTGGCCGGGCATCCGCGCGGCACGCTGGCGGACCTGCTGACCATCCCGGTGGCCGACCGTCCGAACTGGGCGCCGGACGACGTGCAGCAGGAGCTGGACAACAACGCCCAGGGTATCCTCGGCTACGTCGTCCGCTGGATCGACCAGGGCGTCGGCTGCTCCAAGGTGCCGGACGTTCACGACGTCGGCCTGATGGAGGACCGCGCGACCCTGCGCATCTCCAGCCAGCACATCGCCAACTGGCTCCGCCACGGCATTGTGACGGAGGCGCAGGTGACGGAGACGCTGCGCCGCATGGCCCGGGTCGTGGACCGGCAGAACGCCGGCGACGCCGCCTACCGCCCGATGGCGGCCAACCTCGACGGCCCGGCGTTCCAGGCCGCCTGCGACCTGGTGTTCAAGGGCCGCACGCAGCCGAATGGTTACACCGAGTTCATCCTTCATGCCCGGCGGCGGGAGGCGAAGGCGGCCTGACGCCGGCCCGGTCACGATGGCGGGAACTCAGGGCGGTTCCGGCCGTTCCAGGACGCGACGGGCTGTGCCGCATCCGGGAGACATTGAGCCATGAGCCTCATCGTGATCGTCGTCGTCCTCGTCGTGCTGTTCGGCGGCGGCGGGTTCTACGGCTACAACCGGGGCTACTATGGCGGTCGTGGCTACGGCGGCGGCCTGGGACTGCTTCTGCTGCTGCTGGTCCTGTTCCTGCTTTTCGGACAGGGCCGCTTCTACTAGCTAGACCTCAGCCGCCGGCTCCGGCTGCGCGCTGACACGGGAAACCCGGCGGCCGTCCATCTCCACCACCTCGAACCGCCAGCCGCCAAAGACGATCCGGTCGCCGATGCGCGGCAGGCGACGCAGCAATGCCAGCAGCAAGCCGGCGAGGGTGTGGTAGCTGCCCTCGGCTGGCAGGTCCGGCAAGTCCAGCCTCGACTTGATCTCATCGACCGGCATGGCGCCGTCCAACAGCATGGCTCCGGCCACTGCGGCCTCCCCCTCTGCCAGGATGGCAGTCGGGTCGGCCGGCTCCCCCACGATGGCCTGCAGCACGTCGGACGCCGTCACCAGGCCCTCGAAGCTGCCATACTCGTCCATCACCAGGGCGAGGCCGAGCGGTTCCGCCTTCAACCGCTCCAAGGCGTCAAGCGCGGTCACGGTGTCGGGGATCACCATCGGCTTGCGCAGCGCCGCCGCGACCGACACCTCGCCGCCGTCGAGCAGGCGGTCGAGGATGTCCTTGGCCTGCACGACGCCCACCACGTTGTCGATGGAGCCTTCGCACACCACGAACCGGCTGTGCGGCGTGGCCTTGAGCGTCGCCGCGATGTCCTGCGGCGCGTCGGTGCGGTCGATCCATGCCAGCTCGGTCCGCGGCGTCATGATCGCGCGCACCGGCTTGTCCGCCAGGCGGAGCAGCCGCTCGATCATCTCGTGCTCCTCCGTCTCAAGCACGCCCTCCTCGGCGCCTTCCGCCAGCAGCGCCTTTAACTCCTCCTCTGTCACCGACTGGCGCTCGTCGGCGTGGGCGCCGAACAGACGCAGCACCACGCCGGAGGACTTGCCGAGCACCCAGACGATCGGCCCGACGATGCGCGACAGCCGCTCCAGCGGCAGGGCCACGGCCGCCGCCAGCTGCTCCGGCCGCCGCAGCGCCAGCTGCTTGGGCACCAGCTCGCCCAGCACGAGCGTCAGGTAGGTCGTCAGCACCACGACGATGGCGAGCGAGAGGCTGGCGGCGAACGGCGCGAGCGGGGGAATGCCCAGGAACCAGGTCTCCAGCCGCGCGGTGATCCGCGCGCCGCCAAACACCCCGGCCAGCACGCTGACCAGCGTGATGCCAACCTGCACGGTTGGCAGGAAGCGCTGCGGGTCTTCCGCCAGCAGGCGCGCGGTGGCGGCGCCGGCCACGCCTTGCCGCTCCAGCACCATCAGCCGGGCACGGCGGACCGAGACCAGGGCCAGCTCGCTCATGGCGAACACGCCGTTGAGCACGACCAGCAAAAGCACGATGAGCAGTTCGAGGCTGAGTCCCATGCTGCCCAGCATAGGCGGTCGGCGGGAAAAAGGTCAGGGCCTGCCCTGTTTCGGACACGATATGGCCAGAGAGTGGCCGCACTGGCGTCATAGCAACCAGCTTCTCCCGCTGTCCGGATGCTCCGTCATGCCTGATCGCTCCCCTTCGCTGCCCATGGTCTCGATCCATGTGCCGATCTGCAACGAGCCGCCGGACCGGGTGCGCCGTGCCCTCGCCTCGCTGGCGGACCTCGACTACCCGGCGTTCGAGGTGCTGGTCGTGGACCACAACACCCCCGACCCCACGGTGTGGGAGCCGGTGGCGAAGGAATGCGCCCGCCGCGGCAGCCGGTTCCGCTTCTTCCATCTGGGACGCTGGCCCGGCGGCCGGGCCGGCGCGCTGAACTTCGCCCGCACCCAGGCCACCCATCGGGCCGAGGTCGTGGCCGTCCTCGAACCCGACGCCCTGGTGGCGCGCAGCTGGCTGCAAGACGCCGTGCCGGAATTCGCGGACCCGCGGGTGGGCGTCGTGCGGTCTCCCTATCTCCTGCGCAAGGCCGCCTTGGACGGCGTCGGCGGTTGGGCGGAATGGACCGTGACCGAGGACGCGGCGCTCGACCTCGCCTTGTCGCAGGCGCGGTGGCTTTCGGCGGAGCCGGACACGTCCCTCGATCACCCCCCGGCCGATTTCGCAGAGTGCCGGCGGCGCGTTGCGCGCCAGGCTTACGGCGCCGCTCAGATCGGCCGTCGGCACTGGCTGCTGCTCTCACTGCTCGACCGCACGCTGAGTTGGCCGCAGCGGTGGCGCGTCGTCGCGGGATGGCTTCCATGGGCGGGTGACGCCCTTGGCTTGCTGCTCCTGTGGGTCAGCCTGGCGCTGTCGCTTGATCTGTTTGTCGGGGCCGGGCGGTTCGGAACTTCGACGGCCTTGTGCACCCTGCTGACGGCCGGCCTGCTCGCCGGCAGGCTGGCCCGCCTCCGCAGCGTGCCGGTCAGCGCGGCCGTGCAGGAGCTTGCGCTGAGCCATACCGCCGCCCGGGCGTTCTGGAACGCCCTGCTGGGCAAAGGCGTGCCCTGCCAAGCCCCGGCCCACCCGCAGCTTGCGACCGCCCGGGCGGGAAGCCTGGTGCGGGAGGAGATCGCCCTGCTGCTGGCAGCCGGGGCCGCGCTGGCCGGGACCGTGGCCGTGCACGGCCTCGCGACCTGGCAAGCCGTCGCCTGGTGCGGCGCCCTGCTCGCGCAGTCCCTGCCCTACCTTGCCGCACTCTTTATGACCTGGCGTCCCGCGCTCGCCGCACGGCAGCGCGCGGCGTCCCATCCCAGCCTTGGCGGAGTTGCGCGATCCGGGGGCGGCGACTAAGCCGCAGGGGCCAACACCCTACGCCCCTGGAGCCTGCCATGACCCGGCCGCTGCCGCCCCTCGCCATCATCCTGGGATTAGCCGGCCTGCTTCCCTTCGTGCTGTGCAGCCTGGGCGCGCTCAGCCTGGCGAGTGACGGCTCCACCCGTTCGCTGCTGGCCTTGGTGGCATACGGCGCGACCATCCTGGCGTTCCTGGGCGGGGTGCATTGGGGCTTTGCGCTCGATGGCAGCGGCGTCCCGTCCGAACGGGTGCAGCGGGCAAGGTTCGGCCTGGGCATCGTGCCGTCGCTGATCGGCTGGGCGGCGATGCTGGTGACGTTCATCGGCCTTCCCACCACGGGTTTGGTCGTGCTGACGGCGGGGTTCGTCGCAACCACCGCAGTGGAGGCGCATGCCGCCCGGCGCGGCCTGATGCCGCAGCGCTACATGTGGCTGCGCTGGGGCTTGTCGATCGTCGTTGTCGTCTGCCTGGTCTCCGTCATCCTGATCCGGGCGTTCGGCGGCCGGGTGGTGCTGTAGGCACCGCCGGGCTGCCCGATTTCTGGGACGGGATGCCAACGGGCCGTCGCCCTGTGATACGTTGCAGTGCCGCAACACCATCCACGAGGTGCGTTTGAAGGTATTCTGGGACCCGGCGCAGCTTCAGCACGCCCCGCGCTTCTTCCTGCAGCGCGGCGTCGTCCGCGCCAATTTCGAGGTGCCCGCCCGCGCCGAGGCCTTGCTGGACGGTTGCCGGGCGCTCGGCCTCGATCCCGCCATGCCTGCGCCGCCCGGCCGTGCGGCGCTGGAGGCGGTGCATGCGCCCGCCTACCTGGACTTCCTGCGTGATGCCCCGGCCGCCTGGGGCCGGTTGCCCGATCACGGGCCGGAGCTGGTGCCCAACATCCATCCCTCCCCGGAGATGCTGGCCCATGGCGCGCAGCCGAGTCCAATGGTGGTCGGCCAGCTCGGCTGGTTCACCGCCGACACGTCCTGTCCCATCAGCGCGGAGACCTGGCCTGCCGCCGCCGCCGCTGCCGCCTGCGCCATCGCGGCGGCGGACGCGGCGGCGCAGGGC
>CAHJXG010000391.1 GCA_903644035.1 Rhodospirillales bacterium | reverse complement strand
TTCAGCACCGCCGGCAGCGTCTTGAGCAGGATGGCGATATCATGCCACAGGGACCAGTTGCGCACGTACCAGACATCGAGGCTCACGCGATGCTCGTAGGTTGTGTTGCTCCGTCCGCTAACTTGCCAGAGACCCGTGATCCCGGGCTTCGTCTCGAAGTAGTATGAGATGTCGCGGCCATAGCGCGGGATTTCGGCGTCGATAATCGGGCGGGGGCCAACCAGGCTCATCTCGCCGCGCAGGACGTTGAGCAACTGCGGCAACTCGTCGAGGCTCGTCTTGCGGAGCACCCGGCCAATCGGCGTGATGCGGGGATCGTCCTGCAGCTTATGCGTCGCCTGCCACTGCGCCTTGGCCCGCGTGTCGGTCCTGAGCACCTGCTGCAGCACGTCGTCGGCGTTGGTCACCATCGACCGGAACTTGAAGCAGCGGAACGACTTCCCGTTCTCGCCGACGCGCCGATGGCCGAACAGCGCCGGGCCGCCATCGGCACGGATCAGCAAGGCAAGCGCCAGAAAGAGCGGCGACAGCATCACCAGCAGCACCAGTGCAACCGCCTGGTCAAACAGCGTCTTGACGAAACGGCTGAACGGGCGCGCGAGGTTGTTGCCATACACCAGCAGCGTCACGTCGTGGGTGAAGAAATACTGGCTCTTGAACGCGCTGACCGGCAGCCCGTCGATGGCGGGCACGAGCGCGAAGGGCACGCGCTCACGCGACAGGTCTTCCGCGAAGCGGGCCGCTTCCCCGGAGATGTCGCCGCGGGTCGCGATGACGGCGAACTCCGCATCATGCTGCTCAAGCAGCCAGGTTCCGCGGCCTGGGGCATGGTTGACCGCGTGCAGGCCGACCGAGGCGACCACCTCGTAGCCGAGCCGGGCGTCCGACTGGAACGCTGCGCGGGTCGATTTCAGGGCGGCGTCGTCGCCGATGATGAGGGTGCGCAGACGCCACACGCCGAAATCATCGAGGATCGTCCGGGCCAACTTGCGCGTCAGCAGCAGGCAGGGCAGCAGCACGACCCACCGCGCCGTGCTCTCAAACCCAATCTGCGACCCGTAAACGATGACGCGGATGTAGCTGTCGCAGAGGAAGCCGGTGGCCACGCCCGCGGCGAGGCCGCGGAGTTCCGTCCAGATCGGCACGCGAAGGGTGTAGTGGCCGCGGCAGCCGAAGTAGGCGACAAGCAACGCGGCAACGAGGACGCTGCCCCAGCCGCGCCAGCCGAACCCCTGGTTGGGAATCTGACCAAAGATCCGGTCCAGAGGCACGGTCGCAAAGGTCATATGGACGATCAGCGCAACCACGGCTGCCAGGATCAGCGCTGCGATGTCGGCGGAGAACATGGCCATCCAACGAAGCGTCGCCGGCCTGAACGGCGCGTTGCGGGCGCGGGATTGCGGCGGCGTGCCGCGTATCAAAGAGTTAACGTGCATCCGGAAATCCCTCGCCCATCGCCTAGGTCGGCCGCGTAGAATGTAAATGTATGTCACAAGGGACGTCTCTTACATCTGTTAACGCGAACTATGCCGCAACGCACACAAAACGCCGATCACGTATCGTTGACGACGCTCATGCACGCTGCGGCGCATCCTGGCCAAGGAACGAAGGTAGAAGCCACAAGAAAATAACGCAACGTTTTCAGTAAGTTGCACTGTTAAGACCAGGGATTGCCCGCCGCCAGCTGTGGCTAGAAAACCCGCTCAAACACCGTGATCACGTCACCGGGCTGGACAAACGTCTCCCGTCCGGCGCCGCCCTCGGCCGTCGTGGTCTGCTGAGTGCTGGTGCGCACAATCGAGAAGCGGTTTGTGACCGCGCGATAGGTGAAGCCGCCGGCCACCGCCGCCGCGGTCACGACGGTCATGGCGGGCTGATAGGGGTACTGTCCGGGCCGGGCGACCTCGCCCAGGATGAAGATCGGCCGATAGGCGATGACCTCGACCGAGACGCTGGGGTTCCTGTAGAGCTTGGACCGGGTCAGTGCCTGCGCCACCGAGCCTTCCAGCTGCTTCGGGGTCAGGCCGCCGGCGTGCACGCCGCCGACAAGCGGAAGTGCGATCTCGCCCGCGGCGTCGACCCGGAACTCGCCCGTCAGCTGCTGCTCACCGAACGTGATGATGCGGATCTGATCACCAGGTCCCAGCGTGTAGATGCTGCTGTCCACGGCGGGCACGGGCGTCAGTCCCGCGCCGGGGCCGCTGCACCCTACAAGGCCAGAGATCGGCGCCGTCGCGATGCCAATCAAGGCGACACGCCTTGACAGCAATCCGGGCCTTGTATTCGTCACACGCATGACCTTCTCCTAATTTCCATACCCATCTTAGCATGTTATGGCCTGTTTGGCCGTACCGTCGAGGGCAACTGCGGCCCTTGGAACACGATCAGGCATAAACGTTGCATCTTGGCCGCATGGCCCGACCATAATCAGATGCAGTCCCGCTCAACCCCGCCTTACGCCGCCTTTGCCCTTGACCGCGTCGGCACGCTCGTGTCCTTGCAGGAACGATGGATTGCGGCGGAGGGGTTATGGGACGGTCAGGAACACGGCGGCGCCTGTCGTGTGTCGGGGTCGGCCTGCTGGCGTTGAGCCTCTCGCCCGGCGCCCGGGCGCAGTATGTCGAAAGCTATTTTCCCACGGGAACCCCAGGCTTCGACCGCGAGCAGGGGGTGACGGTGCTGTCCCGGCTTCGGCCCTTGTATGAGGAACCCGGCGTGCGGCTCGGCGCCTACACCATCAACGCGCGCCTGGATGAGAGCGTCGGCTACGACTCGAACATCACCGGCATCAGCGGCGGGCCGAGCAGCGGTTTCATCAAGACGTCGCCCTCGATCAGCGCCAATTCCAACTGGTCCCGCAATCGTTTCGGGGTCGCGGCCAGCATGGATAAGTACTCTTACTTCAGCGCCTCGAAACAGAACTACACCAACTACAGCGCCTCGATCGGCGGCGGCTACACGATTGGCCGCCACGACCTGAACGTCGGCTACTCGCACCTTCGGCAGCATCAGCTGGGCACGGACATCGGCACCGTCGCGACGACGACGCCGCTGGCCTATGACGTCGATGCCGTCCGCGCGGACTACACGATCGAGGCGGGCCGGTTCTCCTTCGTACCCAACCTCGACGTCCGGCTGTTCCAGTTCGGCAACGCGTCCGTCGTCGGGCAGCCGACCAACCAGAACTTCCGCGACCGGACCGTGGTGATCGGCGGCGTCACGACGCGCTACCAGCTCAGCGACCAGCGGGGCATCCTGGTCGTGCTGCAGGGGATCAACTCCCACTACATCCGGCCGCAGGACCAGCAGGTCAGCAACAACTCCAAGAGCGTCCTGCTCCTGGCCGGCATCGATTATCAGGCGACGGGCCTGTGGCGCTACCGCATACTCGGCGGCGTGGAGGTGCGGGATTTCGCCGCCTCCCAGTATGGAACCCGCACCGCTCCGGTGGCCGAGGCGAACGTGATCTACACGCCGACGGGGCTGACCACCCTGACCGGCTTCGTGCGGCGGCAGATCGAAGACCCGCAATCGGAGGGCACCGCCGGCTACACCTTCACCACGACGGGCCTCGTCGTGGACCATGAGTTGCGGCGCAACGTCCTGCTGCAGGGCCGGGGGAGCTTCCAGGCGGCGGAGTACTTCCAGGGGACCGGCACCACCACCAGCTACTCGCTGGGCGGCGGCGCGAACTGGCTGGTCAACCGCCGTGTGCGCCTGTCCGCCGATTACGACTTCACGCAGCAGAGCGGGCCGGGCAACGCGACGGTCGTTGGCACCCAGGTGGTGAACTCGCCACTCAGCCTCAATCAGCAGGTGAGCACCCCGGTCGGCCAGCAGCTGAACACCTTGACCACGGGCAGCTACAACCGCAACGTCCTGCTGTTCGGGATCCACCTGTCGCTGTAAGGCTGGCCTTTTCGTCCGGACGCTACGGCGGCCAAGGCCGCCGGGCGATCAGCCCGGGGCGCTTCCGTTGTAGGCCGTCATCCCGCGGTCGAGCGCCTCCCGCATGAGGATGTAGTGCTGCAGCATCGGCTCGGTGAAGGCGAAGCAGTCCGGGCCGATGCTCCGGCAGGCGCGTACCGTGCCGGTCTCCACCAGCCGTTCCCACACCCCCTGCTCCAGCCAGTGCTCCGCGATGTAGTGCGCGCCCTGGTGCTCGGAGACGACGAAGCGGGCGAAGCGGTCCTGCTCCCCGCCGGCAATCGTGCGCAGGCCGTCGAGGATCAGGCGATCCCGCTCGCCATGGGTGATTCCCTGGTAGATCGCCGCCACGCGCGGGTCGGCCTCATCGACCGCCCGGCGGAAGGCCGCCAGCAGGTCCGGCGGCTCCACCTGCGGCGACGCGCGGGCAATCGCCTCCGTGCCCGCGTGCAGGCCGAGAAGCTGTGCCACGTAGGGCACGCCGCGGGCGACATCGACGACGGCACGCCGCACCTCGGGCAGGAACTCGATCCCTGAGTCCCGACCGCCCTGCACGAGGATCTCGTCAATCTCCGTGTCGGACAGCAAGGGCAGGGCGAGGCCCAGGATGTTGCGCTGGATGGACGGGTGCCGCCCCACCAGCTCCTCCAGGCTGTCGGACACGCCGACGATGATGAAGCTGAGCGCCGCGCCGCGGTCCGACGCCTGCTTGATCGCGTCCGCGAACCAGGTCCGCGTGGCTGAGTCCTCCACCCGGTCGAACTCGTCGGCGATCAGCACCACGTGACGGCCCGCGAGCCGGCCGGGCAGGGCGGCGATGTCGCGCGGCTGGATCTTGCTGCGCGGCAAGGCGGCCTCGCACCCCTCAAGCTCATCGTCCTGGACGATGGGCGCCGCCAGCATCGATTTCGGCAGGTCGCGCGCCAGACCGCGCACGATGTCTTCGAAGCAGCTGTCGAAGGAGCAGGTATAGCGCCCGACCATGTAGCCGGAACTGCGGGCGGCGGAGGCGACCAGGTTGACCAGGGAGGTCTTGCCGCGGCCCCGCTCGCCATAGAGCACGACATGGGCCCGGTCCAGCGCGATCGCCCGGAATATCCTCAGCAGCTCCGCCTGCCGTCCGCTGACCCGGCGCGAGCTGCGCTGCGGGCGCGTCGGCGTGAACACCTCGCGCAGCGCATGCTGCTGCGACGGCGCCGGGGCCGCCATGTCGGTGTGCGTGGCGCCAGCGCGGGCGCCGCCGGGGCGCAGGGGCATGCTCAGCCGGGGCGCGGCGTTGTGCCGTGACGGCGACAAGGCAACCTCCGGCGTAGAACGCGGCGAACGGCGTAGCATGCGCGTGACGAAACTCATGGGTGCAAGTAAATCACCTGGATGCTGCGATGCAACGCAAACCGTCGAATTTTTGCGCGGGCTTCTCTTAACACGGTTATGTGACCCCTGCGGAGGTATTTTTGTGCGCCTGACATTCTTGAACACGCTCTATCCGCCTTACGGCGCAGCTGGGGCCGAGACGACGCTCCGCCTGCTCGCGGCACAGATGATGGGCCGAGGCCACGATTGCAACATCGTGACGCTCACGCCGGGGCGGCGGCCGGAATCGCGTGAGCTTGACGGCATCCCAGTGCATTACATCCCGCTCGCCAATGTATTCTGGCCACATGGCGCAGACAAAGCTTTGCCGTGGCGAGTCATGTTTCAGACTGTTGAGTCTTATAACCCCGTGATGAAGCGGCGCCTGGCCCATCTATTGCAGCGCCTCTCTCCGGATGTTGTGAATTTTCACAACCTTCAGGGCTTCTCGGCTTCGGCCTGGTCGGCGGCGCAAGGCTTGGGCATCCCCATCGTTCAAACGCTGCACGACTACTACACGGCTTGCCCACGCAGCGCCATGTGGCGGCCCGGCCAGGGCAACTGCGCGTCACTCTGCTCGGAGTGCCGCGCGTTCAGTCGGCCGCGCCGGGCCATGTCGGGGATCCCGGACGTGGTGACCTGTGTCAGCAACCGGGTGTTCGACCGCCTCACCGCGGCCGGTGCCTTCGCCCGTGCGGCGGCCGGCCAGCAGCCGGTCCGCATCATCCGCGGCAACAACGCGGCCGACGCGCTGCCTGACATCGCGCCGCCGGTGCCCGGCACGCCGCTCCGCCTTGGCTTCATGGGGCGGCTTGACCCGTCCAAGGGCTTGGAGAACCTGATCGACGCCGTCCGGCGGCTCTCTGCGGGGGTGGCGTCCCTCCGCATCGCCGGGACGGGGAAGCCCGACTACACCCAGGCGCTGCATGGGCGGGCGGCGGGCGTGCCCGCCATCAGCTTCGTCGGCCACGTCTCGCCGCCGGAGTTCTTCCCGACGCTTGACCTGCTGGTGATCCCCTCGGTGTGGGAGGACCCGTTCCCCCGCGTGTTCCACGAGGCGCTGGCCTTTGGCGTGCCGAGCCTCGCGACCCCGTTGGGTGGGCTTTCGGAGGTGATCGAGCATGGCCGCAACGGCTTCCTCATCGCGGGGACGGATGGGCAGGCGCTGTATGCGGGCCTGTCCGACCTCATCAACGGCTCCTGGGATCACGGCATGGTGTTCGTGGAATGCCGCAAAGCCGCCGCAAATTTCGCACCTTCTCGCATCAGCGCCGAGTATGAGGCCGTACTGATGGCGGCAGCCGCGCGCCAGCCGGTTCCGGACGACGCCGGGGCGTCTTGGCGCGGCGCGGAAGCCAAGCCGTCCCCCCTTTGACGCCTTACCCGGGAGTCGTGACTTGTTCGGTCAGCAACTGCTCGTCATCGCCTGCGTGTTCGCGGCGGTCGGCGTGCATCCCTTCACCACGTATCCGCTGAGCCTGGCGCTGCTCGCCCAGCTTCGCCCCCGGCCGGCCGCGCCGCCGCCGGGGCAGCCGGTGTCCGACGCCCGCGTGGCGCTGTGCGTCTGCGCCTACAACGAGGAGAAGGTCATCCGTGCCAAGGCCGACAACATGGTCAGCATGCGCCGGGCGGTGCCGGGCCTCGAGCTGCTGATCTACGTCGATGCGGCATCGGACCGCACGGCCGAGATCCTGAGCGGGTATGAGGGGGAGATCACGGTCGTCGCGTCGCCGACGCGGCATGGCAAGACGCACGGGATGAACACGCTGGTCCAGCGGACCACGGCCGACTTCGTGGTGTTCTCGGACGCGAATGTCATGTTCGCGCCCGACGCCATTCCCCGGCTGCTGCGGCGGTTCGACGACCCCGGGGTCGGGTGCGTCTGCGGCCACCTCGTCTATACCCGGACCAGCGACAGCGCGACGGCGGTGACGGGGTCGCTCTATTGGCGCCTTGAGGAGACCATCAAGGAGCTTGAGACGCGCAGCGGATCGACGATGGGCGCGGACGGGTCGATCTTCGCCATCCGGCGCGCGCTGCACCGCCCGCCGCCGCCCGACATCATCGACGACATGTATGTGTCGCTGTCGATCCTGTGCGGCGGCGGCCGGATCGTGCGGGCCGCCGACGCGCTGGCCTATGAGGAGGCGGCGACGCGGGCGGGCGACGAGTTCCGGCGCAAGGTGCGGATCGCCTGCCAGGCCTTCAACGTGCACCGGCTGCTGCGCGCCGACCTGGCCAGGCTCTCGCCGCTGGACCGATACAAATACGTCTCGCACAAGCTGCTGCGCTGGTTCACGGCCTACCTGCTGCTGGCCGCCGCGCTTTGCTTCGCGGCCGGGCTGGCGGCGCTCGGGGCGTGGGTGCTGCTGGCGCTGGGCGTCCTGACCGGGGCGGCGCTGCTGGTCGCCGCGCGGCTGCGT
>CAHJXG010000390.1 GCA_903644035.1 Rhodospirillales bacterium | reverse complement strand
GAGCTGCCCTTCATCTCCGTGACCAGCCCGGCAAAGAACTCCATCTGTGCGGCGGCGATCGCCACGTCGCCCCCCATTTCGGTGACGGGATTGCCACCGTCGATGGCGTCCAGCGCCGCGAGCTCGCGCCCGTTGCGGCGCAGGATGGCGGCGGCTTCCCGGAGAATCCGGCCGCGTTCCAGAGGGGGGACGGCGCGCCAGATCTTGAAACCCTCGAGGGCGGCGGCAACGGCGCGATCGGCGTCGGCAGGGCCGCCGTCCGCGATCGAGCAGAGGAGTTCACCCGTGGCCGGGCTCAATACATCGACGCGGCTGTCGTCCGCCGCCGGGTGCCAGGAACCGCCGTAATAGATGCCGCGCGACTCGGGCAAAACCACCTTGGTGGACATGTCGTTCATCCCGCTTCCCCTCTGGCCTGCGTCCTGTGCTCCGAGTGGATGGAACCAAGGCCACGCTTTGATTATTAGATTGACCGTATACCCCCGACCGTCCTACCGTCAACGATATTAAGAGCTGGTCAAATTCGATATAGAAAACGTTCACAACAACGGGCAGGAACGCGCACTGAAAACAAACGGAATGGACGACCTATATGGCATGCCGGGTCATTTAATCCGTCGTGCCCAGCAGATATCGACGGCGTTGTTCATGGAGGAGTGTGGAGTGTTTGACATGACCTCCGTGCAATTCGCTGCTCTACACGCGATTGACCTGCATCCTGGCATCGACGCCACCCGTCTCTCGGCCCTGATCGCGTTCGACCGGTCCACCATAGGCGACGTGCTGGACCGGATGGCGCTGAAAGGCTGGATACGCCGTCGCGCCGCGCCTGGCGATCGGCGGGTGAAATTGATCGAGTTGACGGCCGACGGAACAAAGCTGCTGCGAGAGGTGGAACCTGCGGTCGCGCGGGTGCAGGCGCGCATCCTGGCCCCGCTAGCCCCGGCCGACCGCAACCATTTCGTCCGCCTGCTGGCACAGCTCGCGGACCTGCACAACGAGGTGACGCCCGCGCCCGTCCGTGCCGTCGTTTCCCGCTGACATCCAGCCCAACCTGACAACGATCGCCGTCAGAACGGCGACCCGAGGAGACAAGTCATGTGCCCGCCCGACCGAATTGCAGTTCACGCCGAAGACACCGCCGTGGCCGGGCATGCCCCATCGCCAGAGCTGGTTGCCGACTTGGTCGCGGCCAACCACATCCTGTTCGACCAGGGCGTCGTGGACGCCTTCGGACACATCAGCGTGCGGCACGACAAGCGCCCCGATCGCTTCCTGCTCGCCCGCAACATGGCACCGGGCAACGTGACCGCGGCGGACATCGTGGAATTCGACCTGGACGGAAATCCGGTCAACGCCGGTGGTCGCAAGGTCTACCTGGAGCGCTTCATCCACAGCGAGATCTTCCGCGTCCGGCCCGACGTGATGTCCGTGGTGCACTCGCATTCCCACAACATCGTACCGCTGAGCGTCGTGAAGGGCGTCAAGCTGCGGGCGATCTTCCACATGGCCGGGTTCATCGGGCAGGCCGCGCCGGTTTTTGAGATCCGCGAGGCCGCGGGGAATGGAACCGACCTGCTGATCAGCGACAACGCGCTGGGCGCGGCTCTGGCGGCGAAGTTCGTGGACGTGGACATCGCGCTCATGCGTGGCCACGGCTCGACCGTAGTCGCCAATTCCGTGCCGCTCGCGGTCTATCGTGCGGTCTATGCCGAGCTGAATGCGCGTTACCAGTTGCAGGCGAGCAGCCTCGGCGAGGTCGAGTACCTCACGCCCGAGGAGGGGCTTGCCTGCACGAACCGGGTCGAGGGCCAGGTGCAGCGGCCCTGGGACCTGTGGAAGGCCGAGTCCGCCAAGCGGCGCGCGAGCTGAGGCAGGTCCCGTGCAGTTTCATCTGAACGGCTACCGACCCGGGGACCCGGCCATCGCCGATCCGACGCGCCAGTCGTCGGACGGCCTACCGGCGGAGGTCGATGTGCTGATCGTGGGCTGCGGCCCGGCCGGGCTGACGCTCGCCACCCAGCTGGCTGCCTTTCCCGGCATCGTCACGGGGATCATCGACCAGAAGCCTGGCCCGTTGCTGGTCGGACAGGCCGACGGCATCGCCTGCCGAACAATGGAGATGTTCGAGGCTTTCGGGTTCTGCGAGCGCGTGCTGCGCGAGGCCTATTGGGTAAACGAGACGTCGTTCTGGAAGCCGGGCGAGGCTGGGGAGCCTGCCCTCGTCCGCGGCGGCCGCATCCAGGACACGGAGGAGGGCCTGTCCGAGTTCCCGCATGTCATCCTCAACCAGGCGCGGGTGCACGATTTCTACCTGGAGGCCATGCGCAATGGGCCTGCCGGGCTGCATCCCACCTACGCGCTGGGGTTCACCGGTCTCGATATCGATCGCGATCCGTCCGCCACCCATCCGGTGACGGTGCGGCTGGTGCCGGTCGAGGGTGCGCAGCCAGGTGCCGAGTTTACGGTGCGGGCCCGCTACGTGGTCGGCTGCGACGGCGCGCGCAGCGCCGTGCGCAGGGCGATCGGGCGCCCGTTGCAGGGCGAGTCCGCCAACCAGGCATGGGGTGTGATGGACGTGCTTGCCGTCACCGACTTCCCCGACATCCGGCTGAAGGCCGCCATCCATTCCGAAAGCGAAGGCAGCCTGCTGATCATCCCGCGGGAGGGTGGCTACCTGGTGCGGATGTATGTCGAGCTGGACAAGCTGGGCGCCGAGGAGCGGATCGCCGACCGTGGCATCACCATCGACCGTCTCATTGCCGCCGCAGGGCGTATCCTTCGGCCCTACACGCTGGAGGTCAAGGAGGTGGCCTGGTGGTCGGTCTATGAGATCGGCCAGCGCCTGTGCGACAAATTCGACGACGTGCCCGCGGGAGATGAGGTCTCCCGGCTGCCCCGCGTGTTCATCGCCGGCGATGCCTGCCACACGCACAGTCCCAAGGCTGGCCAGGGCATGAATGTCTCCATGCAGGATGGCTTCAATCTCGGCTGGAAACTGGAGGCGGTGCTCTCGGGCCGCAGCGCGCCGCAAATCCTGCATACCTACTCCACCGAGCGGCAGGCCATCGCCGCGGAGTTGATCGGCTTCGACCGCGAGTTCGCCGCCATGTTCAGCGAAGCGCCGAAGCGGGCCGGTGATGACGCGGGCCAGGGCATCGACCCAGCGGACTTCCAGCGTTATTTCGTCAGGCAAGGCCGGTTCACCGCTGGCACCGCGACGCGCTACTTCCCGTCGCTCCTCACGGCCGAACCTCGACAACGGGGGCTTGCAAGCGGGTTCGTGGTGGGGATGCGTTTCCATTCGGCTCCCGTCATCCGCCTGGCCGACGCCAAGCCGGTGCAGCTGGGCCATGCCATGAAGGCCGACGGGCGGTGGCGCCTTGTGGTATTCGCGGACGCGGCCGACCCGACTGAACCGACATCGGGGCTTGCGGCCCTTTGTGTGTTTCTGGAACAGGAACTGGTGCGCCGCTATACGCCAGCAGGGGCGGACATCGACTCTGTGTTCGATGTGCTGGCAGTCGTCCAACAGCGGCACTCGACACTCACGACCGGCGCGATGCCGTCCATCCTGCGGCCGCTCAAGGGCAGGTATGGTCTCGTCGACTACGAGAAGGTGTTCTGCCCCGATCCCAAGGTCGGCGATATCTTCGATGCCCGGGGTGTGGAGCGGACCGAGGGCTGCATCGTCGTCGTCCGTCCGGATCAGTATGTCGCGAACATACTGCCGCTCGGCGCCCATGCGGAACTGTCGGCCTTTTTCGGTGCGTTCATGCTCTGACCGCCCGCGTCCCGCTGCGATGAAGGGCTGTGTCGGACAGCCGCTCGAGGCAGGGCACGTCCGGCCAGCGTTGCGGGTGTTGCGCCGGCTCTGCACCAGGATGTCCAGCACGTGGCCGTCCTGGTCGACCGCGCGCCAGAGGTAATGCTGCTTGCCGCCGATGCGGATGAACACCTCGTCGAGGCGCCACTTGTCGCCCGGCGCCGCTTCAGTTCGTTCGCAAACTGCCGTCCGAAGCGCAGGCGCCACTCGCGGATGCTCTCGTAGCTGCCCACGATGCCGTGGGCGGCCAGGATCGTCTCGACGTCACGCAGGCTCAGGCTGCAGCAGTGACACAGCCGCACCGCGTGCTGGATCACCTCGGCCGGGTCGCGGAAGCCGCGATACGGGTTGGGAGCATGCGCCGTGGCCGAAAGGCTGCCATGGCCCGACAGGGCCTGCCGACCTGACAATGCCATTAGACCCGTTCAGCACGATGGCGGTGCCTGCTGCGGCCCTTTCCTCCGCCATGGCCCATCCCAGACCTCAGGACGGCCCGGTGATGAGCGCCGTGCGCCCGGACAGGTCCAACAGCTGCGTGGACGTTCCCTATGCCTCCGACCGGCGCACAATGAGGTCCTGCCGCTCGAACACGGCGGGCAGCAGCTCGACGCCGAGGCCAGGTCCCTCCATGGGGTAAACGTGGCCATCCCGGATGAGCGGCATGGCCGTCACCAACTCGTTGTACCAGCCCGTGTAGAATGCCCGCACGCTTTCCTGGATCAGGGTGTTGGGCTGACTGAACGAGGCGTGAACGCCGGCGATGAAGCCGACCGGGCCGATGCAGTCATGCGGCGCGAACGGACGGTGATAGGTGTCCGCCATGGCGGCGATCTTTCGCCCCTCGGTCAGGCCCCCGGTCCAGCACAAGTCTGCCATTACGACATGCGTGGCGTCGCGGTCCAAGTACTCCTTGTAGGCGAAACGCGAACCGAGGGTCTCGCTGGCGCATACCCACACGTCCGTGCCGCGTGCATACTCTGCCAACGCCTGGGGCGAGTTCATGCGGATAGGGTCCTCGAACCAAGTGGGGCTGTAGGGTTCGAGCCATCTGGCCAGCTTCTTGGCCATGGGCAGGTTCCAAAGCGAGTGGAACTCCACCATGATCTCCATGCGGTCCCCTACGGCGCGGCGTATCTTCTCGAACGGGTCCAGCGCCGCCTTGAGCTGTTCGGTGGTGATGTGGACGCCCTGGTTCTCCATGGCGGCCGGGTCGAACGGCCAAATCTTCATGGCGGTGATGCCCTGCTCCAGCAGGCTTTCCGCCACTGCGTCAGCCTGGGTCATAAAACCGTTGAGATCCTCGTATGGGCCACCATCGTCACCGCGGTTCCAGTTGGACACCGGCTTGATTTGCGTGGAGCGCACATACCGGTAGCCAGCGCAGGTGTTGTAGATGCGCTGCTTGTCACGGCACAGGCCGCCCAGCATCTGATGCACCGGCTGGTTGCATGCTTTGCCGAACAGGTCCCACAGCGCGATGTCCACCGCCGATGCTGCTCGATACTCCACCCCGGTGGAAGACTGCGCCATGGGCAGGTTCAGCATGTCGCGGTGGATGGCCTCGATGTGCAACGGATCGCGGCCCAGCAGGCGCCCGGACAGGGTATCGTGGGTATGCGCCTCCACTGCACCAGCGCCATAGAAGGTCTCTCCCAAGCCCACCAACCCAGCGTCCGTGTGCACGCGCACCCAGATCACGTTGGCGAACTCGACGGTGCGCAGCGTCTCGATCGCGGTGATTTTCACCGTTGTTCCTCCCCTCGGCGCCAGCGGCGCGTGGCGTCGCTGCTTTTATGGCTCGACCCAACAACACTAACCGGATGTGTGATATATCACAATATGCATGCGCCTGCGGCTAGGGTGGCGGACCAGGTCGCAGGAACAGCAAACGCCATGGCGGGAAAGCCTACTAAGCCGAAGACCGCCACCTCCAAGTCTGCTGCGCCCGATGGCGCCATGCCAGCGCGCCCGGCCCGCGGCACCTTGTTCGAGCGCGCCTACGAGCGCCTGGAGGAGCTGATCGTCACCTGTGAAATCCGGCCCGGCACGTCGCTTGCCATTGGCGACCTGCAACGCCTGACCGGCTTCGGCCGGACGCCCATTCATCAGGCCGTCACGCGCCTGGCGGCTGATACGCTCATCAACGTCCGTTCGCGGCAAGGCCTGCAAGTGGCACCTGTGGACTTGGCCCGGGAACGGACGCTGCTGACGCTGCGAGGGGATTTGGAGCGGTTCGTGATCCGCCTGGCCACCGAGCGGGCCGGGGCGTCGCATCGCAACCAGGGGCGGCACGTCATTCGGCTGTTGCGGGAGCGTCCGCCGGGTATGACAATTGACGCTTTCAACCGTTTGGACCGCCAAATTGACCGGCTCGCCCTTGCCGCGGCTGGCGAACCGTTCCTGGAGCACACGCTCCGGCCGCTGCACACCATCTTCCGGCGGATTGGCTGGATCTACCATAGCTGGACACCGGAGGGTGCGAGTGTGGACGACACCGTGGAGCGCCATCTCGCGATCCTGGACGCGATGGTCGACGGCGACGTCGCGGCTGCCATCGCAGCGTCGGACAGCCTCATGGATTTCCTTGGCGGGATGTTCGAGATCATGGAACGGCACGTGGACCCAGCCATCCTGGATGGCACGTTCGACCTGTCGTCCGGCCTGCAAGCCGCCGAATGACGGGAGAACAAGCGTTGCGCATCGTGTTCCACGGCGGGAACGCCGCAAGTTTCAGTGAGGGCTTCAGCGTTCTGGTGGGAGACGCTGCCATTTCGGTGCTGCCCCACGCGCTGGACGCTTCCGGGCGCGACGCCTATGCGGCAGCGGATGTGGTGATCGGCACCCAGCTCACCGCAGCGCTTCCGGCCCCTCGCGGGCTGCGTCTATTTCAGGTGCCAGGCGCGGGGACCGATGGGGTGGACGTGCAGGCGCTGCCGCCGGGGGCCATGCTGTGCAACTGCTTCGGCCACGAGCGGCCAATCGCCGAGTATGTTCTGGCAGCCCTGCTGCACCGGCGCATACCCCTTGTGGATGCCGACCGCCGGCTGCGGAACGGAGACTGGGCCTACTGGGCGGGTGCGCCGGACCGCGCGCATGGCGAGGTTGCAGGTAGCACGGTTGGCCTGCTTGGCTTCGGGCACATCGGCCAAGCTGTCGCCCGCCTGGCGCGTGCGTTCGGGATGCGCGTCCACGTTGCCAACCGCAGCCCCGTGGCGGAGCCGAGCCTGGCGGACGAGTATTATCCGTTGGCGCGGCTGGACGCATTCTGCGCCGGGGTGGATGCGCTGGTCGTGACGGTGCCGCTCACGCCGGACACGGCCGGCCTGGTAGGCGCAGCCCAGCTTCGCGCCATGCGGCCCGATGCGGTGCTGGTCAACGTCGCACGCGGCCCGGTAGTGGATGAGCGGGCTTTGTATGAGGCGTTACGGGACAAGCAGATTGGCGGCGCGGTCATAGACACTTGGTATCGCTACCCCGGCCTAGACGGGGCGCCCATGCTGCCAAGCGCCCTGCCGTTCCACGAACTGGGCAACGTCCTGATGACGCCGCACATGTCCGGCTGGACGCGCGGCACGATCCGCCGGCGCCAGCAAGCGATGGCGGACAACGTGCTCCGCCTCCAACGCGGCGAGGCGTTGTGCGACGTGGTGCACCAGGCAGGGGGCGACATGCGTCGTTGACCCTAACTGATATATCAGAGTATTCTTCAAACAATGATTGTGCGGTCAACGCGCAAACCCCGGGAAGGAACACCTGATGCCCAAGCTCACCCGCCGCGTCCTTGGCCTTGGCGCCGCAGCGTTGCTGCCCACTGCCGCGCTCCGTCCTGCCCGGGCGCAAGCGGGCCGCGCCGCCGTCACCTTTGCTGCCGTGACGTTTACGGAAGCCGGGCGCGGGGACCGCCTGAAGGCGTGGGTTGAAAAGTTCAACCGCAGCCAGAACGGCGTGGAGGTGCAGCCTGTCGGCCTGCCGTTCGCGACGCTGGCCAACACCGTGTTCACGCAAATGGGCGGCGGCGGCGGGCCGGACCTCGTGCGCTTCGACCAGATTGACTATTATGCCGCCATCGCAGCCCGGCGCATCCTGCCGTTCGACGACTTGGTGGACACGTCCGGCTACAAGTTCACCGCTATCGACAAGTACCTCCTGCCTGGCGGCAAGCGGTACGGTATTGCCTTTGAGAGCAGCAACTACGTCCTGCTGCACAACGCCGGAGTGCTGAAAAGCACTGCGCCGGCCAATTTCGAGGATTTCCTGTCCGTTGCCAAGGCGTCCACCGCCAATGGAGTGTTCGGCTTCGCGTTCCGCGCCACGATGGCGGAACGGCCGGGCTTTTGGCAGGACGTGTGCAACTTCGTGTATGGCTTCGGCGGACGCTGGAGCGACGGCGCGGGCAAGCTGACGCTTGATGCGCCTGCCGTGATCGAGGGGGTCACGGCCTACAAGCGCATGTATGACTCGGGCGCCATCCCCAAGGGCGCCGACGCTGCCACGTATCGCCGCATGTTCTGGGAAGGCAAGCTGGCGATGGAGGTGGATAATGGCGGCGTCGCCGCGATCCTGAACCAGCAGGCGCCGGAGATGAAGCTGGTGGCGACGCCCTCGCCGTTCCCGACACGCGCCCAGGGACTGATCCTTGCCCCGCTCACGGTCAACGCCAACACCAAAAACAAGGTGGAGGCAGCGGCGTTCATCAAGTGGATGCTGCAACCGGATGCGCAAAGCGAGCTGCAGCAGATCCTAGGCGCCAGCAACTGTGCCACCGTGGTGCCGCGCACCGTCGAGGAGTTGGCAGCCAAGCCGTGGCTCAAGGTCTACGACGAGCAAACTCCCAACAGCGTGCCGCAACTGGTGGAAGGCTTCGAACTGAAGACCCCTGAGATCCAGCAGATCGTGCTGGAGCAGGTGCTGCGCGTGCTGCAAGCCGACAAAGACCCCAAGGCCGCCCTGGCAGACGCGCAGCGCCAGGCGCTAAGCCGCGTTATCCGCTAGAGAGGCGAGCGCCATGGCGGCTGCAAGCGGCCGGACGCTCCCGGACGAGGGGCGCTGGACCCCTTACCTGTTCATCGGGCCGGTCGCGGCATACCTACTGCTGTTCCAGTTCTTGCCCCTAGTGCAAGAGTTGTTGCTCAGCTTCACTTCCACCTCCCTGCTGAACCCAAAAGGTGGCACCTGGGTCGGCATGGAGAACTACCGGGACCTCGTGGCGGGAGAGGATTTCCGGCAGTCCCTTGTGGTCACTGCGGCTTACACCGTGGCTTGTGTCGTGCTGGCCATTGGGTTGGGCCTGGCGGCGGCGCTGCTGCTGGACACCCCGTTCCGCGGCCGTGGCGTCGCCCGGGCACTCGTTACGATCCCCTGGGCCGCGCCGCCCGTAGCCGTCGCGCTGGTCTTTGCCTGGATCTTCAACGCGCAGTACGGCGTGTTCAACTTCGTGCTGCGCAGCTTCGGCTTCGCGTCAGGGACGGAAAACTGGCTGGACAGCGCGCACTTGGCGCTTCCCGCCGTCCTGATCGCCACCATCTGGCAAATCTTCCCGTTCGCCGCAGTCGTGATCCTGGCAGCGTTGCAGGGCGTCTCGTCCGAGCTGAAGGAGGCTGCCACCATTGATGGCGCAGGCCGCTTGAGTGTGTTCGGCGCCGTGACCTGGCCCACGATCCAGCCTTCCGTTGCGCTGCTGACATTGTTCCTGACGATTTGGTCCATCCGGCGCTTCGACCTGATCTGGCTGATGACGCAAGGCGGGCCAATCGGCGCCACCAACACGCTGGTGATCGAGCTGTACCGCCAGGGCTTCGTGTACCGGGATTTGGGCCGCGCTGCCGCTGTTGGCATGATCGGCGTGGTCGTCGCGCTGCTCATCACCCTGGTTTACTTCTACGTCACGCTTCGCGCCGAGCGAGCCGGAGACAGCCGGTGACGGGCGCATCCCACGGTGCTGGCCACCTCCTGCGGCTTGCAGCCGTGCTGGGCGTGCTGCTCGCTGCCGCTTTCCCGCTGTACTGGATGTTCGTGACGTCCCTCACCACGTCGGCCTCGCTGTTTGCCGTGCCGCCGCGGGCCTTGCCGGACCCATCGCAATTGGGCGTATACGCCGAAGCATTCCAAACCATTCCGGTTGCCCGGTGGCTGCGCAACAGCCTCATCGTCGCGGCTGGCACGACGGTACTGAGCCTGGCACTGGCCGTGTTCCCCGCCTACGCCATGTCCCGCTTTCGGTTCCGTGGGCGGGGCGCCATGGGCCTAGGCTTGTTCGCCACGCAAATGCTGCCCGAAGCCATGCTGGTCGTGCCGCTCTATGCCATCTTCGCCGATGTGGGGCTGCTGAACTCATTGGGTGGGCTGATTCTCGCCAACACCGCCTTCACCGTGCCGGTCATCACCTGGATTCTGAAGGGCGCCATTGACGGCGTGCCACTGGATATCGAGGAGGCCGCGCGCATGGACGGTGCGACACGGGTGGGCATCGTGCTGTCGGTGGTGCTGCCACTGGTCGCGCCGTCGCTTGCCGCCACCTCCGTGATCGCCTTCTTCCACGGCTGGAACGAGTACGTGCTGGCGCAAACGCTTATCAGCCAGGAGGGCCTGCGCACCGCCTCTGTGGGTCTCGCCAGCTTTGTGGGCGAGCTGAGCACGCCCGTCCACTCGGTGATGGCCATCGGCGTGCTGTACACGCTGCCGGCCATTGCCTTCTACCTCATGGTGCAACGCTACGTCGTCGCCGGCATGACGGCCGGCAGCGTGAAGGGATAGGATGCCATGGCCTCTATCAAGCTGGCCGGGGTGACCCGGGCGTTCGGCCCCAAGCGCGCCGTGGACAATATCAGCCTCGACGTGAAGGACGGCGAGTTCCTGGTCCTGCTGGGACCGTCAGGCTGCGGCAAGTCCACCCTGCTGCGGATGCTGGCCGGCCTGGAAACCCTGACGGACGGCGAGATCCACCTGAATGGCAGCCGGGTTGACCTGCTGCCGCCGAGCGCGCGCGACATGGCGTTTGTGTTCCAGTCCTACGCGCTCTACCCGCACATGACGGTGCGGCGGAACATCACCTTCCCGCTCATCATGCGGCACCATCGCTGGTGGTTCCACATCCCGCTGATCGGCCACTTGGCCAAGCGCCGCATTGAGCGGCAGCCGGACGTGGCCGAACTGGTGGACCGAACGGCGCGCATCCTGGCGCTCACACCCATGATGCACCAGTTGCCCAAGACCCTGTCCGGCGGGCAACGGCAGCGGGTGGCGTTGGGCCGAGCCATGGTTCGCAAACCCGAGGTGTTCCTGATGGACGAGCCGCTGTCCAACCTGGACGCCAAGCTTCGGACGGCCATGCGGGCCGAGATCATCAAGCTGCACCAACAGGTCGGTGGCACGTTCGTGTACGTCACCCATGACCAGATCGAGGCCATGACGATGGGCACCCGCATCGCCTTGATGCGCGACGGCGTGGTGCAGCAGCTCGGCACGCCGCGTGACATCTACGCCGACCCGGTGAACACCTATGTCGCCCGCTTCATCGGCACCCCACCCATGAACCTTCTGACAGCCGAGCTGGACGGCCGTGGCGGCGTCGTGGCGGGCGGCGCCGTGCTCGGCTTGCCTGGGCCGCTTGCCAGCCTACAGAGCGCGGACAAGGCCGTGGTGCTGGGCGTGCGCCCGGCAGCGCTGGCGATCCGTCCGGCTGGCGAGCCTGGCACGCTGGCAGGCGAGGTCACGCTTGTGGAACACATCGGGGCAGAGTCCCTCATCACCATGAAGCTGGCCAGCACCCGCACGCTGCACTCCGAGGACGGCAGCGCAGCGGACGAGGTGATCGCCACGAGCCCAGGCTACAGCGAACTTTCGGCGGGGCTGCAGGTCGGCGTCGCGGTGGACACGACTGACGCCGTGCTGTTCCACCCGGGAACCGGCGAGCGATTGTGGTGACAAATGAGGGCAGCCATCCTCCACGCGGCCCGCGACTTGCAAATTGATGACGTATCGAGGGCGTATCGAGGACGTGGCCGCGGAGCTTGAACCCAGCGGCGTGCGCGTCCGGGTCCGCACGGGGGGCATCTGCGGGTCGGACCTCCGCCATCTCCAGCATGGCGGCTTCGGCACGGTCTGGCCGTGCCAACCCACGATGCCGGGCCACGAGATCGCGGGCGAGGTGATGAAGGTGGCAGCGGGCCTGGCTGGGGCGCCTGGGACCGTGTTGCAGGGATTAGGGAGATGGGTGCACGTAGCCCAGCCCGGCCTTGGTTCAAGCGATGCGGATGGAGATCGGGCGTCCCAGGTCCAGCATGCGGTTGAGCGTATGGACGGCAACGTCCACCTCGGTTGCCCGGCACTGACCCGTGCGCGAGCGCAGCCTGTTGCCGACCACCTGCTTGAACCGGCCGATCGTGGCTTCGGCTCGGGCACGAATGGTGTAGCCGGAAGCCATTTGCCACGCTGCTCTTCCGTGCTTGGCGATGAACTGAAGATGGCGGTCCCGCTGCGTGGGCGCGGTCTCGGCCGTCTCGCTCGGTACGGCTATGGAACGTGGCGGCACGATGATTGCCGCTGCGGGACGGCGCTCGGCGACCGCGGCGGGAACGCCGTCCTGGTCGTAGGCACCATCGGCAGTGAACGATGCGACTGAGGCTGCCACCTGGTCGAGCAAGGGGCCGACCTGGGCGCCGTCGTCAACCTCCTTTTTGGTCAGCGTCGCCGCGACGATCTGCCCGGTCTCGGCATCCATGCCGATGTGCAGCGTGCGCCAGGCCCGCCGTGTTCTGGCACCGTGCTCCTCGATCAGCCACTCGCTCGCACCGCAGAGCTTGAGGCCGGTGCTGTCCACCAGCAGGTGCATGGGCTCGCCGTCACGGCGTGGTCGAGGCGTGGCACATCCAGCGTCGTTGCCCGGCGACTAAGCGTGCTGTGGTCCGGCGCGGCCAGAGCCAGCCCGAGCAGGTGAATGATGGAAGACAGGCCTTCGTCGAGCCGAACGACAGCAGCGCCGGATCGCCGAAGAAGCCGGTTTCGCCCCGGTGGAGCCGGGGATGGTGGGCCAGAATATCGGCTCCGGTGACCAGGAGCGCCGGCACGCACGGCGCCATGGCCGCGTGCGCGATGCGTGTGGGGAGGCGGTGGCGATGGGCCACCTGCGCTCTGAGGGTGACATCTCGTCCGTCGATGGCGTGGGGGACGGCCCCGGGGTGTGTCGAGCGATGCCCTCCTACTCGGCCGGGTGTGGTCCTGGCAGCCCGGTCGCCGCCGTGGCGGCCGTCCGCCGCCGGACAGAGCTGCGGGCCGCACGCTTGCGCCACCAGATCACAACGCCGGTCACGCTCAGCGTCGCCACGACCAAGCCCATGACGGAGATCATGATACGCCCTGGCAGGCCCAGGATGCGGCCGGAGTGCAGCGGGAACTGCGCCTGCATGAAGATGTCGGCCACCGTTCCCTTCCAGGGCTCCTGGGCGCCCAACACCGCCCCGCTGGCGCCGTCGATATAAAGCTGCGCCGGGCCCACGCCGGCCGCGCCGTGGTCGTCGCCAGGGTGGAAGAACCGGGCGCTGTACAAGCCGAAGCGTGGGCTATAGGCGATCGCGCCCACCGGCTCCGCCCAGCCGCGGCGCTGCGCCTCCGCCTGCGCCCGCTCGAGTGCCGGCGCGAAGCCCAGCGTCGGCACGATCGGGTCGTGCTTGTCTCGCGGGGTGTGGCTATCGTAAGGCGTCGGCGTCACCTTCGAGACCATGGACATGACCGGGTAGAACACCTCCCGATACAGGTTCAGCGAGAAGCCCGTGAACGCCAGGGTCAGCAACAGCACCCAGGTCCACAGGCTGAAGGCGCGATGGATGTCGAAGTTGATTCGGTAGGTGCTGCCCGACGTCTTGATACGCCAGGCCGGCGCCCAGCGCGCCCACCAACCCCGGCCACGCCGCCGCTGCACTGCGACCGGCAAGGTGAGGTAGAATCCCACGAAGCAGTCCAGTGTCCACAGCAAGGCCACGCCGCCCATCAGCCACAACCCCCACTCGTCGATGCCCCACATCTCCGGGACGTGCAGCGAGTAGTGCAGCTTGTAGAGGAACGAGATCAGCGTCTCCGTCGTGATTGGCCAGGCCTGTCCCCACTCCCGCCGCCCAAGCTCGTCGCCGGTCGCCGGGTCAAGGAAGACCTGGTTATAGCCGAGCTCGTAGACCTGCCCGGTGGTGGGATCGACACGGGGCTGCATGAGGAGCGACAGCGTTCCCCCGGGCGTTACCGCCAACGGGATGTAGGTGGCCCAGGCGCGCTTGTCCCGCTCCTCCGCCCGATCGGCGAGCACCAGCGCGGGCAGCGCCGAGCCTTGCGCGACGGCCCGGTGCAGATGCGGGTTCAGCCAGCCGTCAAGCTCGTGGTCCCAGGAGATCACCGCCCCGGTCAGCCCCGAGATGAACAGGAAGCCGGCGATGGCGAGGCCCACCCAGCGGTGGAGAAGGGTGAAGACAGGGCGCATGGGTCGAACCTCAGGCGTCAGAACAACGAACTCAGCTTCAGATAAGCCGTGAAGGGTTGGCCATAATAGATCGAACTCGGTCCGCTGCCGCTCGGATAGTAGTGCTTGTCGGTCAGGTTCTCGACATTGAGCTGCAGTTTGTGCCGGTTGAACTTGTAATAGGCCACGGCATCGAACACGGTATAGCCGGGCAGCGGGATCGTGTTGGGACTGTCGGCATACCGGCCGGACGCATATCGGAGCCCGCCGCCGATCCCGAAGCCCTGCAACCGGCCATCCTCGAACTCGTGGATCGAGAAGAGCCGGACGCCATGCCGCGGGACGTTCGGCAGGCGGCGTCCGGCGTTGCCGGCATTGTCCTTGGCGATCGTCGTATCGAGGTAGGTGTAGCCTGCCGAGACCGACCAGCCTGGAACGATCGTCCCGGTCGCCGACACCTCGCCGCCCCGGCTGCGCACCTGGCCGGCGGGGACGCTGAACAACGGGTTGGTCGGGTCGGGCGTCAGCACGTTGCTCTCATTGATGTGGAACAGCGCGCCCGCCAGGCTGAGCCGGTCGTCCACGATATGCTTCATGCCGACCTCGTACTGCTCGCCCGTCAATGGTGCGAAGGTCTGGCCGGAGGCGGACCGCGACCCTGCGCCCTGTGGGTTGAACGCCTGGCTTCAACCGAAATAGACCCTCGTGTTGGGACGCACCGCCCAGGAGACACCCGCATTGCCGCTCACCGCCGTGTCGTTCAGCCGATCCGTGCCGCCTGCATCCGCCGTCACGTTGGCCTGCTGCACCGCGTCGCCGCGTATGCCGCCATAGAGGTCGACACCGGGCAGGACCGTCAGGCGGTCGTTGACGAAGATGCCGTTTCGGAATGTGGACAATGCGTACGCCGTCCTGCGGGTCTGCGCGATGATCGGTGAGCGGTAGTCTGGCGTGACGATATCGATCGGGCGCACCGTGTCTTCGCGGCACTGGCCGATGTAGAATTTGGCCTGTGCCACTTCGTATCCCATCATGGGGAGGTTGGGACGTCCTGCGACCTCGAAGTCGCCCGTCAGGTTGACGCGGCCGCCGACCTCCCAATCGCGGAACGCGAGATGGTCGCCGAAACGGCTGAGTGTCCGCCCGTCGGCCGCAAGGGCGCCGAGTGACAGCGCGTCTCGATAGACGAAGGTTTCGTAATTGTAGTGCAGTCCGGCATTGATCGACCAGATGTCGGACAGCTTGCGATCGAACTGGGCGCGCAGCCCGGTATTCATCAGCGGCTGCGAGGACGTGGCCGGGTCTGTGAAAGTACGGTCGTAGGGGATCGAATAGCCCCGAGGATTGGGCAACACCGTCCCTTGCGCCAGGGTGGTGTCAGTGCTGCCGCCAACCTCGCTCTGCGAGTAGAAGGCTTGCAGCAGCACGGACGTTTCGCCGTCGGGGCGCCAGCGCAATCCGGTGTCGACATACGCGCGCGAGTCGTATTTCGTCGCCGGGGTGACGAAACGCTCGCGATAGTCGTAGCCGGCGATCACCCGATAGCTGAGCCTGTCGCTGATCGGGCCGGTGGTGTCGATTTCGGCAGTGGCCAGCGGCCGGTTGATCCGGCTCTCGAAGCCGGTGCCCAGGCTCACCCGGGTGCGCTGCACGTCGAGCGGCTGCTTGGTGACGTAGTTGACCGTGCCGCCCAGGTTGCCCCCGTCTTGCAGGGCCGCGCTCGGCCCCTGGAACACTTCGACCCGCTCGATGCCGTGCAGGCCGATCGTACCGTAGCCGGAGTTCTCGTACGGCATGCCGTCGATGAGGGATCGGACGGCAGGCAGCCCTCGTGCAGTGAACCCTGTGGAGCTGTAATCCCCCTCGCCCCGGCTGAAGTTCACGGACGGGATGTCGCGGAAATACTGTGACGGGCGCTCCACTTGCAGCTGCTCGAGCCGTTCCGGCGTGACGACGGCGACGGAGCGCGGCAACTCGAACACCGGCACCGGCAGATAGGACGTGTTGGAGATGACTTGCGAGCCGTCCAACCCCCGGGTGGGGTCCTGCTGGTCGGTCCGGGCACGGGAGCGCTGACCGGAGACACTCATTTCAGGCAGGTCAAGCGTCGTGCCGCTCCCAGGCGACAGCCGCACGTCCGGTGACGGCGAGGCGGAAGGGGCGGTCTGGGCCAGGGCCACAACGGAGACACCGACGGACGCAATTGCTGCGGCGCCGATCTGCTGCGTCCGCTTCAACATCCGGCAGGCCATCTTGAATCGAGTGTCCTCTCGGGGTGGTTTGATGGGCGGCCCGTGCCGCGTCGGCAGCGCATTGCAGGAGCAGGCGTCCACGATTCTTCAGCGTCCATCACTGAGCTGACTTTAATGCGAATAAGAGTCATTCGCAAGACATGATGTGATCACATCGAGTGGGATGTGCAGCAGGACGCACATGCGCCGCAACCCTTAGACGCCGCCAGGATTGAGTCCGCCGCACGAGAGCGCGTCCGGGTCAGACGGCTTCAGCCTGATCCGGTGACGTGCCCGCAGCACCAATACGTCGGAGCCTGCCCCGCTCGGCCTAAGCCAAATCGATCTCAGGATCGAGATTCATCAGGTCCGGGGACATGCTCATAGTCGCGGAGGGACATCAGCTTGTCGTCGACCGCTTGGGTCGATCCGGTGTCACGGCTGGCCCTCAGCACTATTCTGGTGAGCCGCACGACACGGGGGCATTGTCGAGCGGACGCGTGAAGGGCCTCACTGCCTGGCTGGAATGACCGACCTGATCGGGCACATTCGACAGGACCGCCGCATGGAGCTTGGTCTTGAGCGTATTTGGGTCGAACCGCTGCGCGTGATCCGACATGGTCGAGCGCGCCGCCGCCACGCTGCCTGAATCGTCGGAATAGCCGTCGCACCGGCCTGCCTCTGCCGCCGCGAAGGCCTTTTCCGGCTTGTCGAACAGCAGCGAGTTGATTTTGATCCCGTTGGCTGCGCCGTAATCGACGATGTTGAGTTCGAGGGTGGCGCCGGTCAGCATGCAGATGGTGGCGCCGTTCAACTCTTTCGTCGAGGCGACCTTCAGGCTCTTCTTCGCCATGAAGGCCTGCCCGGCATAGAAGTTCACCGTGACGAGCGACAGGTTGAGCTGTGTGTCACGCGAGAAGGTCAGCGTGGAGTCGCGGACCAGGACGTCGACCTCGCCCGACTGCAGCACCGTGAAACATACCTTGGCGGTCACGCCGACATATTTGACCCTCTCGGCATCGCCGAGCACCGCCGCCGCGATGGCCCGGCAATAAGCCACATCGAAGCCTTTCCATTTGCCTGCCGAGTCCTGGAACGCAAACCCGGGAATGCCGGTGTCGACGCCGCAGATCATCTCGCCGCGCTTCTTGACCGCATCGAGCGTCACGCTTTTCACCTGGGCTTCCGCGGACATGCCGGGGGCACCCAGTCCGCAAACGGCGAGCGCCGCCGCGACAGCCATTCTCCGCAGGTCCATCATAATCCGATCACCCCGTTCGAGGCAGAATTGGGATGCGAGGCGTGTCGCCCCGAGTTCAGCCGGCGGTGCCGTAGTCGACCGCCTCGGCATGCCAGCCTGCCTGCCGCTTGGCCCAATAGGCTTCGCGCAACCGCTCCGAGATCGGACCCGGGCGGTCATTGCCGAGGATGCGCCCGTCGAGCCTGGTGATGGGAATGATCCCGCCTGCCGTGCTCGTCGCGAAGATCTCGTCAGCCTCGCGGAACTCGGCGACCGGGATCGCGCGTGCCTCGCAGGGCAACCCGAGTTCGGCGCAGAGGTCGATTGCGCTCAGCCGGCTGACGCCGTGCAGCACATTGCGATCGGCGGTCGCGACCTTGCCGTCCGCGACGCAAAAGATGTTGTAGCCGGGTCCTTCGGTGACGTTGCCGTCGAGGTCGAGCAGGATCGGGTTGTCGGCGCCTTTCTCCTCGGCCTCGAACATCGCCGCTGTCATGTCCGCCCAATGGAAGTTCTTGATGCGGGTATCGAGACACACATCCGGGATGCGCGGCGTTGAGGCGATGATCATGTGCGCGCCGCGCGCGATCACATCGGGCTTCATCTGCCAGACGTAAGGAATTGCGAAGGCGGCCAGATAGCTGCGCGCATTGACTGGGTGGTAGCGTTGGCCGGGGCTTGGCCGGCCGCGGATGCAGTCCATCGCGACGTAGGCGTTGCGCAAGCCCGACAACCGGACGATCTGATGCAGGATCGCGCGGATGTCCGCGTCGCTTTCCTTGGGCGTGAAACGCATGGCCTCGATCGAGGCGCGGAACCGCGTGAGGTGGTCGTCGAGCCGGAAGAACGCGCCGTCCCAGACACTGACGACGTCATAGGTGGCGTCCGAGCGGCGATAGCCCCATTCTACGATCGAGAGCTTCGCGTCGGCGACCGCCATGAACGCGCCGTCGAGATACGCGGCACCCTTCGTCCAGTCCACGTCCCGCGCCACGGACATCTCCATCGCCGCTCTCCTGTTCCCGTGGGCCTCGACCGAGGAGCGCCCAAATGTGATCACATCACGCGACATGCTCGTGGCCATGTCAAGTGGCACGTGCTAAAAACTCTCACCCAAAACCCTCGATAAAGCCTCCGCCGGATGATGTGATCACAATGGGCTCATGGCCAAATCGGCTGCGTTGGTTCCTCGGCCGAGGGATGAGGGAGAAACAATATGGCGCATCTCCAGCAGAACTACCGGAACGACAGCCTGATGCTGGGTTTCAGCGACCTGAAGCGGCTGCGCTCGAAGCGGCCGCTGGTGCTGACGGCCGGGCGCGGCATCAAGGTCTTCGACGAGCGAGGCCGCGACTACATTGAGGCAGTCTCGTCGTTCTACTGCGTCGCCCTCGGTTACAGCGACGAGGAGCTGATCGAGCCCGCCATCACGCAGATGCGGGCCTTGCCGATGTACCCGTCCGCGATCGACCGCACGGTGCCGGCCGTGATGGAGCTGGCGGAGCGGCTCGCCGCCCTCTCGCCGATGCCGCGCACCCATGTCACCTTCGCCACGACCGGCTCCGAAGCGAACGACCACCTGATCAAGTTCATCTGGTACGCGAACGGCTTCTCAGGCCAGCCGCGGCGGCGCAAGATCATCAGCCGCTGGTCGAGCTACCACGGCAGCACCGTCCAGTTGACCGGGCTTGGAGGCGGCTCCGACCTGCATCGGTCCTTCGCGGTGCCGACCGACGAGTGCCTTCATGTCAGCCATCCCAACTGGCCCGGCGGCGCACAGCCTGGCGAGAGCGAGGCAGCCTATGGCGACCGGCTCGCGGCGGAGCTCAAGGCGGTCATCGAAGAAGCCGGCCCCGATACGGTTGCAGCCCTCTTCGCCGAGCCGGTCTCGGTGTCGGCCGGCATGTATGTCCCGCCTGCCGGATACTTCGCCAAGATGAAGGCCGTCCTCGACAGCTACGGCATCCTGCTTGTGGTCGACGAGGTGGTGACCGGCTTTGGCCGCACGGGCCAGTTCTGGGGCACGCAGACGCTCGACATCAAGCCCGATTGCATGACCTCCTTGAAAGCGCTGTCGAGCACCTATCAGCCGATCTCGGCCATCATGATGTCGGGGGAGTTCTACGACCGCCTCGAGCATGACAGCAACGAGAAGGGCTGGTTCGCCCATGGCGGCACCTACCACGCCCATCCGGTCGCGGCTGCCGTCGCGCTCAAGACGATTGAGATCTACGAACGGCGCGACATCGTCGGCCATGTTCGCGCGATCATGCCGGCCTGGCAGCGCGGCCTGGCGGCCCTGAACGGCCACCCGCTGGTTGCGGCCACCCGCTGCTTCGGTCTGCTCGGTGCAGTGCAGTTGCAGCAGCCCGGCGAAGGCGCCGCCGCGGCCTCGCTGCAGGTCGGCCGGTTGCCGGCGCAGGTCTACCAGGCCGGGCTGGATGCCGGCCTCATCGTGAGGCCGCTGGCGAATTGCCTGGTGCTCTCGCCACCGCTGATCATCACGAAACCGGAGATCGAGGAGCTGTTCTCACGGCTGACGAGGGCGCTCGATCGGGTGCTGGGAAGCATCCCGACGCTACCGTAACGGCTAGCTGCCAACCGCAGGCACCCGGTGCGGGAAGCCAAGCCTTTGATAGAGGTAGCGTTGGAACGTCATGATGTCGGCCCGGCGTAAGTCGCGCGCCCTGACGGAATCGCGGTCACGAAATGCCAGAACCATCTCGTGGTTAATGTGCACGGTAAACTGCAGGAAATCGGGATCGAATGCCACGGGCGCCGACATGGCCTCGGCGAGATGCGGACCCAGGCGCAATCTCAGGGCAAAGATCGCCGACCCCAGCACCTCAGACGATGAGGCGCGCGCGATCCGCAGTCCCCACGACTGAAGGCTGGTAACGATCTTGACCACGTCCAAAGCCTCGTAGGCGCGGCGAAGCTCGTCGGTCGTCTGTGACAAAGTCGCCAGATCCTCTTCGGAGGCGTGTTCTGCGAAGCGCGCCGCCGCCTCTCCTTCCACCAGCACGCGGGTCGAGTTCAGGTCGTCAAGCTCGGGACGTGTCAGAGTGGGAACCAGGATCGAGCGGTTGGGTGTGGCGTGCAGCGCGCCATCGGCGGCAAGCCGGCCGACGGCCTCGCGAACTGGCTGTATGCTCGTGTTCAGGGATGTGGCCAGTCCTCGCAGAGTCAGTTTTGTCCCCGGCAGCAGATGCCCGTTCAGGATCGTGTCCTGCAACCGGCCGTGAACCTGCTGCCCAAGGGTCCGGTGCGCCTCGGCACTAGGGGCTTTGTCGGCAATCCCTCGGGCCAAAGACATCTCCCCTCCTCACGTCGAGCCGCCCTGACGGCCCTGGTGGCGTGAACCCGACACTTGGCCCCCGCTCAGCCAGGCGATTTGCTCCGCCAAGTCGACGGCTGGATGTTTGGTCCCGGCATTTGGTGGAGCGGGTTGAGGGTGAATCGTTTTGGTTCGGATGTCCAGATTCTGCAGATGGTTTCGTTTGGGGTGGGACCCTTGAGCGTCCGGTTCACGCGTTCGACCTGGCCTTTGATCCAAGGTTGGCGCGGCTCGGTAAGGCGGTGATCGATGTCGTTCTGTGCACAGGCGTATTTGAACGCGTGGGCGCGCAGGAAGCCTCCGGCGATGCGCTGCGAGGCCTTCTCGTGCAGTTCGACAAAGGCGGACTTGGTGACCCGGTCGATGGCAACCAGAAGATGGAGCCTGCCCTGGGCGGTTTGCACTTCAGCGGTGTCGATGTGGACGTAGCCGAGCGGACAGGCCTTGAACTTGTGCTTGCCCGGAGCGGCGCTCTCGATCTACGGACAGCACGGTGGGCTGCGCCTGCTTCGGCCCGGTCGGTCCTGGACGGAGCTGCGGCTCGCCACTTGGCGACGGTCTAGGGGTTGATGCCGCAGCGCTTGGTGAGGCCCCTCAGGCTTTCCTGACCATGCTGTATCGTTCCACGGACTGCCGCTGTCGTTGTGGCGCTGCCGTGGAGAACCTGGCCCATAGCGCTTCCTTCCACTCACGCGGGAAGATTGCACCATCAAGCCCTGGGACTAAACAGCTGGCCCGGCGGGTCTATGCGCCACCCCCTTTTCGGCGCCCTTCACGCTTTGGCTGTCGATCACCGCAGCGGTCGGGCTGGCGTCGCAGCCCGACCGCTCGCGGCATTGCACCTGCAGCGCATGGTGGATGCGCCCCAAGGGGCCGTCCCAATCCCACCGCGCGCTTGTTGCCGCCGCGCTTGGTGGGCGGGATCAGGGGCGCCACCCGCGCCCACTCGGCGTGAAGCAGGTCGGAGAGATAGCGCAGCGTGCTGTGGCCATAGCGAGCACGGTTCTCGGCAGTCCACATCACAACGCTTGGTCAGGTCGAGGCAACGCCGACCAAAACACAACCCGCTGCCAATGCTCAAGCTGTTTCCAGATGGATACTGAGTCCTGGCATAAGCGATAATTCAGCCAATTACATAGAACTAATGATAACATTATCCAGCTTGAAATCAGTTCACCGGCCGTTCTAGAAACTGCGGTCCCGTCCTGGCACTGTCATGGTTAAACCTGCTCATTCGCGACGGCCCATGATGCTGATTAAGGCGTTCTCGGTGCAGTTCGGCCGCATCATGTCGGTCATACGCTCCGACCTCTACTGGCGTTTCGCCCGCCCTGGAAGCTTCCGGCAACGTTTCGAGCAGGCCGTGACCAACATGTCGCACGGCATCTGCCTCTATGACGCACAAGACCGCTTGCAGCTGGTTAATGAACAGTTTTGCCGGATCTACAATCAGCCGATGGCGACGTTGCGCATTGGGATGTCTTTTCGGGACATGTTGGCAAACAGCATCGCCATCGGCAACTATCCCGGTCAGACCACTGATCAGGTCTGGCGCAAGCGGAAGATGTTCATCAATCAGCGGCAACCTGGCACGTTCATCCAAGAGTTGGGCGACGGACGGTTGATCGCCATCTCGCACCAGCCTCTCCTGGATGGCGGCTGGGTCGCGACCTATGAGGATATCACCGAGCGCCGGCGCGCAGAGATGCAAATCAAGTTCATGGCGGAGCACGACGCGCTGACGCAGCTCCCGAACCGGGTGCTCTTTGGAGAACGGCTGGAACACGAGTTGGCCGCCGTTCAACAGGGCGGCTCCTGTACCCTGATCTGCCTCGATCTCGACGGGTTCAAGCTGGTGAACGACAGGCTGGGCCACACAGCGGGAGACATGTTGCTGCGCCAAGTCGCAGATCGCCTGCGCATGAACTTGCGTGACAACGACAGTCCAGCTCGTCTTGGCGGTGACGAGTTCGCAGTCCTGCTGCCGCAAACGGAGGTGACGGAAGCATTGGCCATCGCAACGCGCATCGGTGACACGCTACGGTGCGAGTACGACCTTGGCATATTCGGGCCAGCCAGCATCGGCGCCAGTATCGGTGTCGCGTGCGCGCCTGATCACGCCGATGCGGCAGACGCGCTGATGTCCCATGCGGATAGCGCGCTTTATGTGGCGAAGCACAGCAGCTCAGCCATCCCACATCTGTATGACGCCCAGCCACGGCGCAACCCGGTCCACCGCCGCGTGGTGATCGACAAGTCGTGTGGGCCAGAGGGTCCGAACGACGGCCTTGGCGCCCTCCGTACGGCCGCGTCGATGGTCGGCGACTTGCGTGCAGCACTGCAATCGGGGCGGCTGCACCTGGCCTATCAGCCAGTCTGTGACTGCGCCACGACAGACATCATCGCCTATGAGGCGCTGCTGAGATGGAACGATCTCATTCGCGGCAATGTTTCCCCTGCGGAGTTCATTCCTGCGGCCGAGGACAGTGGTTTCATAGTGCCACTGAGTGCTTGGGTGCTGCGCCGAGCCTGCGCTGAGGCGGCGAGCTGGGATGGCCAGACCCAGGTCAGCGTGAACCTCTCGCCTCTCAATTTCAGCCAGCCCGACCTTGTCGCGACGATCACCTCAATCCTCGCCGAGACTGGCTTGCCTCCAGAGCGCTTGATCATCGAGGTCACCGAAGGTGTGCTGCTGGACCGGTCACTCGTGGTTCAGGGTACGATGCAAGGACTGCGGGCGCTCGGCATTGAACTCTGGCTGGATGATTTCGGGACCGGCTATGCCAATTTTGCCACCCTCCGTTCTGCGCCATTCAGCTCGATCAAAATCGATCGGTCTTTTCTGGCCGCAGGCCCGGATGGCACAACTATCCTGGGTGCCGTGATCAGTTTCGGGAAAGTCTGTGGCTTCAAGGTTATTGCCGAAGGTGTGGAAACGGCAGAGCAGCTTGACCTGTTGCGCACTCTCGGCTGCGATTGCATGCAGGGCTATCTACTTGGGATTCCAGCCGAAGCCAAAGATCTGCCTGATTATAATTTGCCCTATAATTAGGCCCTGTTAGCATCTGATTCAGTTCATAGCTGCGGCGAGCGACAGGACGCCCATGTAGGAGCAGGCGGTCTTCTCGTAGCGGGTGGCCACGGCCCGCCATTCCTTGAGCCTGGCCCATAGCCGCTCGACCTGGTTGCGATGGATGTAGATCCAGGCCGGGCAAGCAACCTCCGCCTCATTGCGCTTGGGCGGGATGGCGGGCTTGGCACCGAGGTTCCAGATGTGCTCCCGAAACGCCTGGCTGCTGTAGCCCCGGTCGGCGACGATCCACCCCGGCACGTCCTGGCAGCCGGTCGAGCAGCGCCACCGCGTGTGGCAGCTCATGCGCCTGCCCCGGCGCCAGGATAAATGCGATGGCTCAGCCGATCGCGTCGCAGATCACGCAAGCCTTGGTCCCATAGCTGCGCCATTAGGTAGCAAGCACACCAAGCGCCCGATCCCGCTAACACACTGATTAGACTACAATGATTGCCCTCCACAGACAAGGGCGATCCGATGACCGACTACGTGCTTGCGGGCCTGGCGAAGCGCCGCGCCGAGCTGGCGGGTGAGGCTGAGACCCTCCGCGCCCGGCTGGGGCAGATTGCTACGGACACGGGCCACCTCGACGCGGTGATCCGCCAGTTCGATCCCGACTACGACTTGGGCAGCATCCGGCCCAAGCGCCCGCGCGTGCAGAATGCGGCAGGACGTGGCGACATGAGCCGGTTCATCATGAAGGTGTTGCGGGAAGCGACCGAGCCGGTCACGACGCATGACGTGGTGCGGCGGCTGATGGCTGAGCGCGGGCAGGACTTGGAGGACCGGCGGCTTGTGAAGCTGACCATGAAGCGCGTGGGGATGGCGTTCAGCCGGCAGAAGACGGCTGGGACGGTGCGGGCGATTCAGGGGGCGGGGCCGGTGACGCTTTGGGAGGTGGTGCGCGAGCTGTAGGCAGGCACCGTGCGGCTGATCGCACGCAGGATGTTGTCCTCGCACGAGAATGTCAGGGCACCGGCGCGTTCGCCAGTTTGCTTTCTTGCGCACTGGCACCCATTCTCCTTTGCCAATGCAATCTTGTTTGCGCTCCAGTCGGAATTAACATATATGTCAATTCCCGAGGAGGTGCGTCGTGCGTTCAGAGATGGTAAGCTCCAGCCATTCAAGTCGCCTCTGCCCTGGGCAGAAGCGCCCAGAGCATTCCTAATGACCGCTCATCTGGAGCGGCAGATAAATGAGGGATTGGCTTCGCAAGTTGATACTGTGCATGCCAGATGGGAGAAGCTGCAAGCGGACATAAGCCACTTTGTTGAAGGGGGTTACATCAACTGGGGCCTGATGAAGTGGCTTGATCCGCACAAGTTTGAGCATTGGGAGCTTAAAAGCGTCAGGCCCAGGCCGTCTTTGCGAGTGCTTGGCCGTTTTGCATGTCCTGATGTATTTGTCGGGACACATATATTGGCGCGCACTGAGCTGAAAGGCAAGTGGGATACTACCTGGGAACTGCAAAAACTTGAGTGCGAGGATCACTGGAAAGCGGCACTAGGAGACACGTCCCCGTATCATGCCGCAGCTTACGAGCAGTATATAACTGAAAATGCCGGTAGAGATATTATGGTGGCATCGTGAGCGCACTTCCCGGGAAGGCCTACTTTCAACAGCGACAGCGCAATCGGTTGTATGAAACTGTTGTGCATGCAATCGAGGATGCAGCAGACCGCACAGGCATTCGCAAAAAGGACATAGCGGAAAAGGCCGGGGTCAGTCCGCCTCAACTCAGTCGCTGGTTAGCTGGCCCCGCAAACTGGACCATAGATAGCATTAGCGATGTTCTATATGCACTCGGCATGGAATTGAAATTTGAACCGAAGTCATTCTCAGAAATAGCCAAAGGCAACAGATCACACGATGTTAATCAGTTGCACAATGAAGACATCAAGCCATCATCCACCACCACGTCTCTAAAAGTACATGTAACTTTTCCAAGTCCTATAACCCAGTCAACTGCTTCGGTTGTTCAAAGTAAAGTTGTAAGCGTGCAACGTGATTAGTTTTACATTTGGCAGCGTCATCGTATGTGATGATGCAAGAAAAGAAGTTACTGGTAAGGATATATTAATTGGTGTTTATGGTGGCGGTATTAATACAAACCAATTTCCTACTAGTTTAAACTTAACGTTTTGGTTCGAGGTAATTCCTAAGGGGGCCGGGAAGCTCGTTGTTGATATAAAGGTGGAGTGCCCCGGCAGTACTAATCCGGTCACCTTACGCTTAGAAGGAGACGTGATAAAACCGGATGAACCGTTTAGTATATTTACACCTCAGCTAGGATATGCGATAGCATATAGTGGAGATATAAAATTATTCGTAAAACCTGCCAATAAAGAAAGTTGGAAATTGTTGAAACGAGTGCCAGTCGGCCATGCGCCAACTGCGCCGTCTTAGCGTGCGGACCTCTGCCAATACCCCTTCCACTGCCGGCTAACCGGGTGCGCCAGCGCCGCAGCCGTAGCAGCTTGGTGCAGCGCCCCGTTCGACAACCGGCGACCATCCTCCCGCCAAGCCATCTCGACGGCGTAGGCCAGCAGGTACTTGCCGCTGATGTGGTGGTGCTGGCCCAGCTCGGCCCGGCGCAGGCGGGAGAAGTAGCTCTCGGCCTGGTTGGTGCAGGCGCCGTCCTTGGAGAACGCCACCGAGTGGTTGATCCGCATCACGTCGTAGTAGGCGTGCAGCCGGTCCCAGCCGCTCGCCTCGTCGGCATGGACGATGCTGCCCAGGGCGATGCTCTGCCGGATCAGGGCCACGGCGTCGGCCTCCTTGGCGACCACGAAGGGCAGCGTCTTGCCCTGGCGCTCGCGGGCGACAACGACAGACTGCCGCTTGCCCGTCTGCTCCGAGGCAAGGCGGCGGTCCTTGCGGTCGGCCTTGGCGTTCTCCTGCTTGACGTGCCCGCCGAAGTAGGCCCCGTCCACCTCGACCACGCCGCCGGAAAGCTGCGCCTCGCTCTGCTCCTTGGCGATGGCCTCGCGGAGCTTGTGGGCCAGCACGAACGCCGTCTTGTATTGCACGTCCAGATCGCGCCCGAGCTGCAAGGCCGAGATGCCCTTCACCGCGTTCACGAAGATGGCGGTGGCGGCGAGGTAGTCGCGGATGGCGAGCTTGCGAGAGGCGAAGATGGTGCCGGACGTGACGCTGAACTGATGGTTGCAGGCCTTGCACTTCCAGATGCGCCGGGAGGCGTAGGTATAAACCGCCGTGCATTGGCAGCGTGGGCAGAAGGCCGCGCCGCCGTTGTCGGCGAAGCGGATGGCCGCGAACGTCTCGTGCGCTTCGTCGTCGCTCATGCGGAAGATGGACGCTAGGGAGAGCGTCCTTGCTTTCGCCGAAAGGAGGAAGTGAGCGGCCATAGGCAGATTATGCCTGACCGCTCATGCATGGTCAACATGCCTATGCGCTTACGCACGTGGGCGAGGTAACGAAAGCGTTAGCTGGACCAACTCGCGTCCGTAGCGCTTTGCTACCTTGTCTTTTAGTTCCCGGATGTCATGGCAACCCTCAGCCATGCCGATGATCTTGTAGATGTGCGGAATAAGGGCTTTTAGGCCGACATCTTCGCTCAGCCATTGGTGGTAATTTTGCCCGTGGAAAGGCTTGGGCTTGTTCTTCTTCAGGTAATCAGCAACGTCGGGATCAAGGGCCTGATAGATCAGTTCGTTCACCAAGTGGCCCCACCACTTTGGCCGGCTATGCAGCGGACCTTTCCAGTTGGTCAGCCTGCCGAACTGCTCCCAAAGCTCGTCCGGGAAGGTCGGCTCCCATGGCCGTAGTTCCTCTGCGATGTAGGCCTGAATTTTGACGTTGAGAGCATCTTGGGCGCGTTCGTATTGGTAGCCCGTGGCCTCATCAATGAGGGCGATGATGCCGACCTTGAGAAAGGCAGTGCTGAGGATCGCGCACGATGTGGCAATCTCTTTCTGACGAGCAGTCGTCAGCGCCCCGGCCCCAAGGGCGCGGACATAGCCGGTGAGAATGGCTTCAAACTGCTCCGCAGTGATTCCAACTCCCCTGAACTGTGTACCGGGGATGAAAAAGTCCTTGGTTTCGACCAGAACTAACTCTTTGTCTACAAAGCCTTTTAGCCCCTGAACGCTGAGATATTCGACCAGGTTGCCGGCATCCTTTCCCGTCATGGCCTTGACGGCTCCCCGCATACTGATGACGCGATCCCCGGTGTCCAGGACGTAAACGTCAATCGGCACGTCGCCCAAAGTCATGACGCCACGATGTTTGGCAAATGGCGAAGGAGGCATGACCTCGCCCTCCACCGCCGGCTCGGTGGCGCTGGTCATGGCTGTGGGCGGCTTGGCCCATCGGGACTTTGCAGCCTGCCGCGCCGATGCCGCCCGTTCCTCCGGCGTCATCTTGGCGGCCCTGGCAGCGCCTCCCTTCTTGCCGCCGCGCCGGCCCATCTCAGCAGCAGCTTGGTTCTTTTCTGGTGCGCTGGTTTTTGTCGGCTTGTCGTCCACGTCTCACCTGTGCATGATCGTTTACGCAAGCGTGGATATGCTTAAGCGCTCATGCAAGTGCCAGCACGCAGACATCTGTTCTAGGTGACAGATGGCGACCGGCATACTTGGGGGAGAGTGAGTAGAATGCCGAACGGTAAACCGAAAATATTTATAAGTCACATTACCGAAGAGGCAGAAATTGCCGGCTTTTTCAAGAATGAAATCGAGATACGGTTCCTTGGTATGGTTGAGGTTTTTGTATCGACAGATGCAGAAAGCTTGTCTCTTGGGCGAAATTGGCTATCCGACATTACCGAAGCATTGCGTGAATGTGCTGCCATGCTTGTTTTTGTAGTCCGTACAGTATTGGGCGGCCTTGGATCAACTTTGAATGTGGCGCGGGGTGGGCGAGAGCTATCGAGATCGCTCCGATATGCCACTCTGGAACCAGGCCCGTTGATTTGCCTCTTCCGATCTCTCTCTTACAGGGAATTGAAGCGTCAGATGCAAATCGGATTAGCGAAGTTTTTCAGATGATAGCAGGAAAACTTAAATCTCAAACTCCGTCCATCGATAGCAAAGCACTAGCTGCTAAGGTCCTAGATTTTGAAAATCGTTATGTCGAGAATACCGAAATTTACACACATCTTCGCATGATAAAGGCAGTTTTAACTCAGCTACTTGATGTTTTTTCTCAAATAAAGCCAGGTGTCACCTTTCCGATTAATGGTGTTCCTGAAAACTTGATAAGGGAAGTTATCCCTAGTCTTAATGCTTTGCAATCTCGTAAGGTTCTAAGCTATAGTTACGGCGTGACCGGAATGAACCTTGTATCTCCTGGATCATCTGGTGGAGGAAACATTGGCACGCTCACCATCTCCTTACAACCAACTCTTGTTACGGCAATCGTGAGCCTTATCAAAAAGCCCTCAATCTCGTGAGTAACGGTTAGCGCGTCTGGCCTCCCAGACCGTTAACAGGGCCTCAGCAGTATCGTCAGGTCTGGCGACCAATAAGACCCCATTCAGCTCAGTCCTGACGCCGACCGACAAGCGTGTCGCCAAATCAACCATTTGTCCCAAGACCGATAGAACCGGCCGGCCCGGCTCTGCTACGACATCTACATATAAATTCAACGCAATCAGCCTTTGGTGTGGTTGCTACCTAATACCGGGATCGCGCCCACCGTGCGGCGCAGGTGGCCGGGCGGCACCTTGGCATGGGGCCGCACCGCTTCCACCAAGGGCTCAAGCACCGACCATTGCGCGTCCGTCAGCATCAAAGCCATCCTTGCTCAAAGCAGGATCAACTCGCGACCAGGAGATCGGTTCAGGTGCTAACAGGGCCTAGAGCAACCTCCGACCAATTTGCTCTTTTGGTCGGACAAAGTTGCTCGTTAAAACAAGGAGCTAGAGATTTTCTCCGATCCACTTCGATCGGAAAAA
>CAHJXG010000389.1 GCA_903644035.1 Rhodospirillales bacterium | reverse complement strand
TGCTCGTCGGCGCCTTCGCCGCCGCCGCCGTGGCCGCGCTGACCGGCCACGCCGTGCCCGGCCTGCTGGCGGGCATCGGCGCCGCGTGCCTGCTCGGGCTGGTGCACGCCTATGCCAGCGTCACGCTGCGCGGCAGCCAGGTCGTCTCCGGCATGGCGATCAACATCATCGCCTCTGGCCTCACGGCGACGCTGGCGCTGATCTGGTTCCGCCAGGGCGGGCAGACGCCGCCGCTGCCGCCCGCGGCCCGCTTCCTGCCCATCGCCCTGCCGGGGACGGAGGCGCTGGCCGGGGTCCCGGTGCTGGGACGGGTCTACGCCACGCTGCTCGGCGGGCAGTCGGCGCTGGCCTACCTGGCCTTCGCGCTGGTGCCGCTCAGCGCCTATGTCATGGGCCATACCCGCTTTGGCCTGCGGCTGCGCGCCTGCGGGGAGCATCCGGCCGCGGTGGACACGGCCGGCCTCTCGGTCGCGCGGCTCCGCTACGCCGCGGTGCTGATCGCCTCCGTGCTGTGCGGGATCGCCGGGGCGTCGATCGCGACGGCCCAGGGGGCGGGGTTCCAGCGCGACATGATCTCCGGCCGCGGCTTCATCGCGCTGGCGGCGATGATCCTGGGCGGCTGGCGGCCGTGGCCGACCTTGCTGGCCTGTCTGGGGTTCGGGCTGCTGGACGCGGCGGCGATCCGGCTGCAGGGAGTGGCGGTGCCGGGCATCGGCCAATTTCCGGTGCAGGCGTTGCAGGCGCTGCCCTATGGGCTGACGGTGGTGCTGCTGGCCGGGTTCGTGGGGCGCAGCGTGCCGCCGCGGGCCAGCGGGGTGCCGTACGTGAAGGAGCGTTGATTGTGTTGCGTCAATAACTCCTGTTTGCTGACCCATCCGGCCCATACCTTTGAAACCGTTGGATACATAACCGGTCCGGCATGGGCCGCGTGGTCACGCAGTAACCACAAACCCTGGCCGTGCTAGATTGGTGCGCCGGCCAGTTCAAAGCATCGGCACTGTTGGGGAACTGCCATGGAATTTTCGATACGCGAGGCAAAGGCTCGATTTGCCGAGGCCGCCGCCGCGGCGCGCGGCGAGCGCGTCGTCGTGACCAAGCATGGCCGTCCCTTCGTCGAACTGGTCCCGGCGTATAGAGCGTCTGGCATGGATTTCGACAAAACGGCCGTCGTCCGTCGCGAACTCGGACTTGATGGTCTCAAGGTGAGTTCACCGCCCGATTTCGACAACCCAGCCTTCAGCCGGCACGTGCTTGGCCTGCCAGATTGAGACTGCTGCTCGACACGCACATCGCTGTCTGGGCGGCGCTGGACCCCGATGCATTGACCGAAGCCGAGCGCAAACGGATGGCGAGAGCCGACACGCAGCTCGTGCTCTCGGCCGTGAACGTATAGGAACTCAGGCTGAAGTGGCACAGCTTCCACATCTCCGGCGGGCGAAAGGGTCCTATAAACCCTGCAGCCGTGGTGACGTTCGCTGAGGCCATCGCTTGGAAGCTGCTGCCGCTCACGGCCCGCCATGCCGCCGCCGAGCTTGCGCAGCCGCTTGGGCATAGGGACCCGTTCGACGAGCTGTTGCTTGTGCAGGCTCAAGAGGAGGGGATGCGTCTGCTGACCCGCGATGCCAAGCTTGCCGGCCATCCGTGTTCCGTCGGCAGCGAGTGACTGGCGGCGGTTGCCGGCGGCTTGCCCCTGTCTGGCAAACCACCCATGATATCAGTGCCCGCTTGACAATCCGGAGGTGCCGATGACCCTTTCGTCGCCCGAGACGGACCGGCGCTACTCCCGCCAGGAGTTCAGGCAGTGGTGCGAAGCGCAACCGAGGGGCCGCTACGAACGGGTGGACGGCCGCATCGTGGCCATGGCGCCGGAACGCGGCGCGCATCTTCGGGTCAGGGGCGCCGTTTACAAGGCGCTGGACCGCGCAGTCGCAGTTGCTGGCGTTGGTTGCCAGGCATTACCCGATGGGGCGACGGTGGAGACCGGCGACAGCGACTATGAGCCGGATGCATTGGTGAACTGTGGGACGCCAATGGCCGACGATGCCATCGCGGCTCCGAACCCGGTGATCATCGTCGAAGTGCTTTCGCTCGGAACGGCCTCGACGGACACTGGCGGCAAGCTAGCCGATTATTTCCGGGTGCCATCGGTCGCGCATTATTTGATCGTCCATCCCGTCAGGCGAATGGTCACCCATCACCGCCGGGCCGGCGCCGGCATCGACACGCTGGTCGTCGTGGGCGGCCCGATCACGATGGACCCGCCTGGGATCGTCATCACGGTTGAAGACCTGTATGGGGGTGGGTAGGCCGGTCGTCCCCAAAACTCTTCATGTCCGCTTGAAGGCTGATCGATCATTGGATCGCAGCTCTCGACCCAAGGCAATCCACCTTGGGGGGCTTCCCGACGACGACCAGCATGAACGAAGTGCGATGGAGGGCCGTTTGGAACCGCGATCGCAGGTCATCGTACTGAACGGCATTGGCAGCGTTGGAAAAAGCTCTACGGCGAAGGCGCTTCAGGCAATCACTTCCAAGTCGTTTCTGCACGTCGCCATGGACACCTTCTTGGACATGCTGCCGGACAAGATGCTTGCCCATCCAGATGGACTCATGTTCGAGGCGGCGCAGGACGGCGGCAAGCCGATCATCGCCATCAGGACCGGCCCGATCCTTGAACGTGCCATGTGCGGTATGCGACATGCTGTTACTGCGAGGGCCGAGCAGGGAAACAACCTCATCGTTGATGAGGTCATGATCGAGGCCCGGATCGCGCAGGAATACCGTATCCTCCTACGGTCTTTCGACCTCCATCTGGTTGGCCTTTTCGCCCCGCTCGACGTGCTTGAAGCGAGGGAGCGTGCGCGTGGCAACAGGGAAATCGGCCTGGCGCGCTGGCAGTATGGCCGCGTCCACCGCGACATCGCCTACGACTTCGAGGTGAACACGGCGGCAGCGACGCCTATGGAATGCGCCCGGCTGATCCGGGACAGGTTTAGACTCTGACCGTGCACTCGTCCAGCATGGGCCGTCGACGATATCCGCTCACCACTATGAACGGTCATCAACCAGGCCGTAGGTGCCAAAAATGCCCCAAGTCCCCCTGATCGAAGCAGCATTGTCAGCCCGCGCCACAGCCTACGCCCCCTACTCCCGCTTCGCCGTCGGCGCAGCACTCCGCACGACGGACGGCGCCATCCACGCCGGCTGCAACGTGGAGAATGCCGCCTACCCCGAGGGCACCTGTGCCGAGGCGGGCGCCATCGCCGCCATGGCGCTGGCCGGCGGGCGGCGCATCGC
>CAHJXG010000388.1 GCA_903644035.1 Rhodospirillales bacterium | reverse complement strand
CGTACACCACGGTCGGGTCGGACTGCAGCTTCATGCGGCGGCGCAGCCGGTTCAGGAACACCGCCGCGACCCGGGGCCGCTCCTCGGGCTTGGCGGTCTCCCGCTCGACGATGCTCGCCAGGATCAGGGCGTCGCGCGGCGTGTCCAGCGGCACGGCGGTGCTGCGCGCGGCCCAGTTGCGTTCGAGCGCCCGGTCCATGGCGGCCCGGCCCCGCTCGACCAGCGCGGCGCGCGGGGTGCCACGCTCATAGGCATAGGTCTCCGGCAGCAGCCGGCCCTCCTCCGGCACGGCCGGATCGCCCTCCAGCGCCGGGGCGCGGTCGATCAGCAGGGCCACCTGCGTCGCCGTGAGGCCCTCGGGAATGGTCAGGCGGTGCTGCACCGGACGCGCGGTGCGCAACACGGCGAGCACCTGGCGCAGGCTTGCGGCGGCCGGGAACTCCAGCTCTCCGGCATGGACGGTGCCCTGGCCCCGGGTCGCCATCGCGGCGGCGCGCAGGGCGAAGGGGCTGCGGACGACGCCCTCCTGCGCCAGTGTGTCCGCCACTTGGTCGAGGCCGCCGCGCGGCACCAGCACGACGTTGCTGCCCGGCGACGGACCCGGCGCGTCATAGGTCCAGAACGCGTAGGCCGCAGCCCCGCCCAGCATCATCATCAGCAGCCCGGCGATCAGCAGAAAGGAGCGCATCCCGCCCAGCCCGCGTCAGGCCGCCCGCTTGAACAGGATGCTGGCGTTGGTGCCGCCGAAGCCGAAGCTGTTGGACAGCGCCACGTCCACCCGGCGCTCCTGCGCCACCAGCGGCACCCGGTCGATGACGCTTTCGCGACTTGGCTCCTCAAGGTTGAGGGTTGGCGGCACGACGCCGTCGCGGATCGCCAGAAGGGAGAAGATCGCCTCGACCGCACCGGCCGCGCCCAACAGGTGCCCGGTCGCGGACTTGGTGGACGACATCGCCAAGCCCTTCGCGTCGTCGCCGAAGAACCGCTCGACGGCCTCCAGTTCCAGGTCGTCGCCCAAGGGCGTGCTGGTGCCGTGCGCATTCACGTACTGCACGTCGCCCGGGTTTACGCCGCCGTTGCGGAAGGCGGCCCGCATGGCGCGGAAGGCGCCCTCGTGCCCTTCCGCCGGGGCGGTGATGTGGTGGGCGTCGCCGGACATGCCGTAGCCGCCGACCTCGCCGTAGATCTTGGCGCCGCGGGCACGGGCGTGCTCCAGCTCCTCAAGCACCACGATCCCGGCGCCCTCCCCCATGACGAAGCCGTCACGGTCGCGGTCCCAGGGGCGGGACGCCGCGGCCGGCCGGTCGTTGAAGTTGGTGGACAGCGCGCGGCTCGCGCAGAACCCGGCCATGCCAAGCTCGTTCACAGCGCCCTCCGCGCCGCCCGCCACCATCACGTCGGCATCGCCCAGGATGATCAGCCGCGCGGCGTCGCCGATGGCATGAACCCCGGTGGCGCAGGCCGTGACCACGGAGTGGTTGGGGCCTTTGAAGCCGTACTTGATGGACACGTGGCCGGAGGCGAGGTTGATCAGCGCCGACGGGATGAAGAACGGCGACAGCCGGCGCGACTTGCCCTGCGCCACCAGCACCGACGCCTCGTAGATCGTGCCCAGCCCGCCGATCCCGGACCCGATCATCACGCCGGTGGCGCAGCGCGCATCCTCGTCCGGCGGGACCCAGCCGCTGTCCTCCACCGCCTCGCTCGCCGCGACGACGGCGAGGTGGATGAAGCGGTCCATCTTCTTCTGGTCCTTGACCGCGATCCACTCGCTGATGTCGAGCTTGCCCTCGGCGCGGGTGCCGACCGGCACCTGGCCGGCGATCTTGGCCGTCAGCTCCGACGTGTCGAAGGACTGGATGGCCTTGATGCCGCTCTCGCCTGCAATCAGGCGCTTCCACACCCGCTCGACGCCCAGACCCAACGGGCACGCGATGCCCATGCCCGTCACGACCACCCGGCGCATCGCCACCCCCATCTGCGTCGCCCTCCCAGGCAGCGTCGCCGGCTCAGGCGGCCTTTTGCTTCTCGATGAAGTCGATGGCGTCCTTGACGGTGCTGATCTTCTCAGCGGCGTCCTCCGGGATCTCGACGCTGAACGCCTCCTCGAACGCCATCACCAGCTCGACCGTGTCGAGGCTGTCGGCGCCCAGGTCGTCGATGAACGACGCCTCCGGGGTCACCTTGCCCTCCTCGACGCCCAGGTGCTCAACCACGATCTTCTTAACTTTCTCGGCGATCTCGCTCATCTTGTCCTCGGTTCCTGTCGTCTGTCGGTCGTTGTCGGTTGCTTTGGGCGAACACAGGCCGGCCTCGGTTCGATCGCCCGCACGAAGCTGGGGCCGCTTAGCATGGTTTCAGACCGGCCGCCAAGGCAAGCGGGCCAGATGTCGTTCAGAGCATCGCCATCCCGCCGTTCACGTGCAGCGTGGCGCCCGTCACCCAGGCGGCCTCGTCGGAGGCGAGGTAGAGCACCGCCGCCGCCACGTCCGCCGGCCTGCCCATCCGGCCCAGCGGGATGGCGCCGGCGAGCTTCGCCCGCTGCTCCGCCGACAGCGCGTCGGTCATCGGCGTCTCGATGAAGCCCGGCGCCACCAGGTTCACCGTGATCCCGCGGCTGCCGACCTCCTGCGCCAGCGCCTTGGTCATGCCGGCCAGCCCGGCCTTGGCGGCGGCGTAGTTCGCCTGGCCCGGGTTGCCGGTGCTGCCCACGATGCTGCTGATGCCGATGATCCGGCCTTGGCGCCGGCGCACCATGCCGCGCAGCGCCGCGCGGGCCAGGCGGAACGGCGCAGAAAGGTCCACGTCCAGCACCGTCTGCCAATCCGCGTCCTTCATGCGCAGCGCCAGCATGTCCCGGGTCAGCCCGGCGTTGTTCACCAGGATGTCAACCGGCCCGCACGCCGCCTCCGCAGCGGCCATCAGCGCGTCGGCGGCGGCGGGGTCGCGGAGATCGGCCGGGCACACGTGGGCGCCCTCCCCCAGCTCCGCCGCCAGGGCGTCGAGCGCATCGGCCCGCGTGCCCGACA
>CAHJXG010000387.1 GCA_903644035.1 Rhodospirillales bacterium | reverse complement strand
GCGGGCCGTCCGCCGAGGTGATTGCCGCCTTGGCGCAGGAGGTGGGCGCCACGGAGGTCCACGCCGGCCGCATGCACGAGCCTTGGGCGCGCGGGGCAGAGGCCGCCGTGGCCGCCGCGCTGCAGCGCGGGGACGCGGCGCTCAACCTGCACCGCACGGCCACGCTGTTCGACCTCGACAGCATCCGAACCAAGACCGGCGGCGTCTATGGCGTCTACACCCCGTTCGCCCGCACCTGCCGGGCGCTCGGCGCGCCGCATCCGCCCATCTCGGCGCCCGGACGCATCCCCTGTCCTGCCCCGCCCCGCTCGGACCGCCTCGAAGACTGGGGCCTGCTGCCGACCCGTCCCGACTGGGCCGGGGGATTCCGCGAGACCTGGCAGGTGGGGGAGGCCGTGGCGCATGACCGGCTGGCCGGGTTCCTGGACAAGGCGGTGCACGGCTACGACACCGGGCGCAACCTGCCGGGCCAGCCCGGCACCAGCATGGTGTCGCCGCATCTGCACTGGGGGGAGCTGTCGCCCGGCCAGGTCTGGCACACGGCGCAGCAGGCCGCGCGGGAGACCGGCAAGGGGCTGGAGGTGTTCCTGGGCGAGATCCTGTGGCGGGAGTTCTCCGCCTACCTGCTCTGGCACAATCCGCACATGCCGGAGCGTCCGCTCCGCCCGGCCTTCGCCGACCTGGCCGTCCGCGATGCCGACGCCGAGCTGCGCGCCTGGCAGCGCGGCCGGACCGGCATTCCCATCGTCGATGCCGGGATGCGGCAGCTCTGGCACATCGGCTGGATGCACAACCGTGTCCGCATGATCGCCGCGTCGTTCCTGGTGAAGCAGCTGCTGCTGCCCTGGCAGGCGGGCGAGGCGCATTTCTGGGATACGCTGGTCGACGCCGACCTCGCCAGCAACGCGGCGAGCTGGCAGTGGATCGCCGGCTGCGGCATCGACAGCCAGCCCTTCTTCCGCGTGTTCAACCCGGTGAGCCAGGGCGAGAAGTTCGATCCCGGCGGCGCCTATGTCCGCGCCTGGGTGCCGGAGTTGGCGAGGATGCCGGACAAGTTCGTGCACGCGCCCTGGACCGCGCCGCCCGCCGTGCTGGCCGACGCCGGCATGACGTTGGGCCGCAGCTATCCCCACGCCATCGCCGACCTGCCGCAGGCCCGGCAGCGCGCGCTCGATGTCTACCGCGCCACCGTGCGGCGTGCCGCGTGATCCCCGCGGGCGTCCCGCTGCGCGTGGTGGGGGACGTGCACGGGGACATCCGCGCCTTCTCGGCGGCGACGGCGACGGACCGGTTCGTCGTGCAGCTTGGCGACCTCAGCGACCACGGTCCCGACAGCGCGGGCGTGCTACGGACCATGTTTGCGCTGATGGACCAGGGGCGCGGCCTGTTCGTCCTCGGCAACCATGACCGCAAGCTGGGACGCGCGCTGTCCGGGCAGGCGGTGCGGATGGACGCGGCGCTTCAGGCCACGCTGGCCCAGCTGGACGACGCGCTCCGCGAGCGCGCGCTGCGCGAGATCAGCGTTGCCCCGGCCTGGCTGGCCCGCGGCGACATCGCCTTCGTGCATGGCGGCTTCCACCCGGCCATGCTGAGCGAGCCGCCGCCGCCGCCGCTCGGCCGCGTGGACCCGCTGCTGTCCCGCGCCCTGTTCGGCGAGACCACGGGTCGGATGCAGCCGGACGGCTATCCGGAGCGCGTGCTGCGCTGGGTGGACCGCATCCCCGCCGGCATGACGGTGTACTGCGGCCATGACCAGCGCAGCACGGACGGGCGCCCCTATCGGCGCACCGGGTCGTCGGGCGGGCTCGCGGTGTTCCTCGACACCGGCGCCGGCAAGGGCGGGCACCTGTCCTGGATCGACCTGCCGGGGATCGGCGGCTAGACCGCCTCCCCCGCATCCATTGCCGCCAGGAACGCCGCCGCCCGCTCCCGCAGGGCGGCGACCCGGCCCGGCTCCATTTTCGCCAGCGTCCGCACCGGCATCGCCATGCGCGGGTTCTGGCCGAAGCGCGCCGAATGCCGGGCGATGAAGTCCCAGTACAGCGCGTTGAACGGGCAGGCGCGCTCCCCCACCCCGAGCTTCACGTCGTAGTGGCACTTGCGGCAGTAGTCGCTCATCCGGTTGATGTAGGCGCCGGACGCCGCATAGGGCTTCGACCCCATGATCCCGCCATCGGCGTGCAGCGCCATGCCGCGCACGTTCGGCATCTCGACCCACTCGTAGGCGTCGGCATAGACGATGAGATACCACTCATCGACCTCGTCGGGGTGCAGGCCGGCCAGCAGCGCGAAGTTGCCGGTGATCATCAGGCGCTGGATGTGGTGGGCGTAGGCGTGGCGGCGCGTGTCGCCGACGGCCTGGTGCAGGCAGTTCATCCGCGTCTCGGCCGTCCAGTAGAGGGCCGGCAGCGGCCGGGTCGCCTCCAAGCTGTTCAGCGTGCCGTATTCCGGCATCTTGAGCCAGTACACGCCGCGCACGAACTCCCGCCAGCCCAGGATCTGCCGCACGAACCCCTCGACGGCGTTGAGCGGCGCAAGCCCGGCGCGCCAGGCGGCCTCTGCGGCTTGGCACGCCTCCAATGGGCTGAGCAGGCCGGTGTTCAGCGAGGTGGAGATGAGCGCGTGGTACATCGCGCTCTCCCCGGTCTTCATCGCGTCCTGCCAGTCGCCGAACAGCGGCAGGCGGTTGGTCACGAAGTCCTGCAGCGCCGCGGCGGCGTCCCGATGCGTCACCGGCATGGCGAAGCCGTCGGCATCGCCGAAATGGTCCGGGAAGCTGCGCGTGACCAGCGCCATCACCGCTTCCGTGATCTCGTCCGGCTCGAAGCGCGGGACGGCGGGCGGCGCGATGGTCTTGGATGGCGGCTTGCGGTTCTCGGGGTCGTAGTTCCACTGGCCGCCGGCCGGCGCGCCGTCGTCCATCAGGACGCCGTAGCGGCGGCGCATGTCGCGGTAGAAGGTCTCCATGCGGAACGCGCCGCGGTCGCGCGCCCACGCGCGGAAATCCTGGATGCGGCAGAGGAATCGGTCGTCGTCGCGGATCTCGGTCTCGACGCCAGAGGCCTCGTGCCATCGACGCATGTCCTCGGTGAGCCGCCACTCGCCGGCCTCGGTCGCGACGACGGCGGCGGGCCGGTGCCGGGCGACGGCGCGCAGCATCTCGCCGCGCAGGCTCCCGGTGTTGGCGGGGTCGTCGAGCTGGATGTAATCGACCTGCACCCCGCGCGCCTGCAGCGCCCGGGCGAAGTGCCGCATGGCCGACAGCACGAGCACGATCTTCTTCGGGTGGTGCTTCACGTAGGTGCACTCGCCCATCACCTCGGACATCAGAACGACGTCCTGCGCGGGGTCGAGGTCGCGCAGCGCGCTCAGCCCGGCGCTGCACTGGTCGCCCAGCACGATTCGCAAAGTGCCCCCCGGTGCGATTTCGACCATCAGCCTTTCACCCGCACGTTGGACCGACCGCCATCGACGGCGAACAGCTGGCCGGTGATCCAGCCGGCGTCATCCGACAGCAGGAACGCCGCGAGCGCCCCGGCGTCGTCGCCTGTGCCGAGGCGCGGGATCGGGTGCATGGCCGCGATCCCCTTGGCCATCGCCTCGTTGCCCAGGATCGGTTGGGCGATGCCCGATTGCGTCAGGCTGGGGGCGATGCAGTTCACCCGCACCTGCGGCGCGAGTTCGGCGGCGAGCGCGGTGGTCAGGCCCTCGACCGCGCCCTTGGCGGCGGCGATCACCGCGTGGTTGGTGAAGCCGGAGCGGACGGCGATGGTGCTGAACA
>CAHJXG010000386.1 GCA_903644035.1 Rhodospirillales bacterium | reverse complement strand
CAGCCCGGCGCCGCTCTTCCCTTCCGCGAACCCGCGGGAGATGCCGCGCACCCGGGTCAGCGCGTCGGCGCTGGTCGGCGCGGTGGCCGCGATCTCCAGCAGGCTCTCGTCTTTCAGCAGGCGCTGCCGGGGGATGTTGACCCGCTGCGCCTCCCGCTCCCGCCAGGCGGCGGCGGCGCGCAGCAGGCCGAGCATCCGGCGGTTGGCCGTGCGCGGGCGCAGCCGCTCCCACATCGTCTCCGGCTCCGGGCGGTAGGTGCCGGGCAGCGCCAGGACCGCCATCTCCTCCGCCACCCAGTCGAGCCGCCCGTCGCGCGCCAGCTTCTCGGACAGGCGCTCATAGACCTGGCGCAGATAGGTCACGTCCGCCGCGGCGTAGGTGACCTGCGCGGGCGACAAGGGGCGCGCGGCCCAATCGCTGAACCGGTGCGCCTTGTCGATCTGCCCGCCGGTCAGCGCGGACACCAGCGCGTCGTAGCCGACCTGGTCGCCGAAGCCCGCCACCATCGCCGCCACCTGGGTGTCGAACAGCGGCGCGGGCACGCTGCCGAAGCGTTCGAGGAAGATCTCCACGTCCTGCCGCGCCGCGTGGAACACCTTGATCACGCCCGCATCCGCCAGCAGCGCGCCGAGCGGCGCCAGGTCGAGGCCCGGCGCCAGCGTGTCGATGACCGCCACGTCCTGCGCGCCCCCCAGCTGCACGACGCACAGCTCGGGGTAGTAGGTGCGCTCCCGCATGAACTCGGTGTCGATGGTGACGTAGGGCTCGGCGGCCAGGCGTTCGCAGAGCGCGGCGAGGGCGGCCGTGTCGGTGACGAGGACGGGGTCGGCGAAGGCGGTCTTGGGACGTTGCATCACACGTATGTAAGTGCCGCGACTTGACACCGCAAATGCCCGCGGTTTGTGTGCCGCATCTTTTGGGATTCCACAGCCATGCACGCCTACCGCACCCACACCTGCGGCGCCCTTCGCGGCCCGGACGCCGGCCAGACGGCCCGGCTCTCCGGCTGGGTGCACAGCAAGCGCGACCATGGCGGCCTGCTGTTCATCGACCTGCGCGACCATTACGGCATCACCCAATGCGTGATCCCCGCCGGCACGCCCGCCTTCGGCACCGCCGACGCGCTGCGGGTCGAGAGCGTCGTGACCGTCACCGGCCCCGTCGTGCCGCGCAGCCCGGCCACGGTGAACCCCCGCCTGCCCACCGGCGAGATCGAGCTGCAGGTCCAGGACCTCGCCGTGCAGTCCGCCGCCGACGTGCTGCCGATCCAGGTGGCGGGCGACCAGCAGTACCCGGACGAGCTGCGCCTCAAGTACCGCTTCATCGACCTGCGCCGCGACAAGGTGCACCGCAACCTGATGCTGCGCGCGGGCGTGATCGCGAGCCTGCGCCGCCGCATGATGGAGCAGGGGTTCACCGAGTTCCAGACCCCCATCCTCACCGCCAGCAGCCCGGAAGGGGCGCGCGACTTCCTGGTGCCGTCGCGCAGCCATCCCGGCACCTTCTACGCGCTCCCGCAGGCGCCGCAGCAGTTCAAGCAGCTGGCGATGGTCGCAGGCTTCGACCGCTACTTCCAGATCGCGCCCTGCTTCCGCGACGAGGCGAGCCGCGCCGACCGCAGCCCCGGCGAGTTCTACCAGCTCGACTTCGAGATGAGCTTCGTGACCCAGGAGGACGTGTTCGCCGTGCTGGAGCCGGTGATGGCCGGGGTGTTCGAGGAGTTCGGCGGCGGGCGCGGCGTGACCAAGCCGCCGTTCCCGCGCATCCCGTATGAGCAGGCGATGCTGGAGTATGGCTCGGACAAGCCGGACCTGCGCAACCCGCTGCGCATCGCCGACGTGACGGCGCATTACGCCGGGTCGGGCTTCGGCCTGTTCGCGCGCATCGCCGCGTCGGGCGGCATCGTGCGGGCCATCCCGGCGCCGGGTGCCGGGTCCCGCCCGCGCGGCTTCTTCGACAAGCTGAACGAATGGGCGCGGGAGCAGGGGGCGGGCGGCCTCGGCTACATCATCTTCGAGGCGGATGGCGGGCGCGGCCCGATCGCCAAGAACCTGGAGGCCGAGCGGATCGAGGGCATCCGCGCCGCCTGCGGCCTCCAGCCCGGCGACGCCGTGTTCTTCGCCGCCGGCCAGCGGGAGGAGGCGGCGAAGTTCGCGGGCCAGGTCCGCACCCGGCTCGCGCAGGAGCTGGGACTTGTGGAGCAGGACGGCTTCCGCTTCTGCTGGGTCACGGACTTCCCGATGTATGAAATCGTCGAGGACCCTACGATGCAAGGGGGGGGCGTCATCGACTTCAGCCACAACCCGTTCTCCATGCCGCAGGGCGGGCTGGAGGCGCTGAACAGCCAGGACCCGCTGACCATCAAGGCGTTCCAGTACGACATCGTCTGCAACGGCATCGAGCTGTCGTCGGGCGCCATCCGCAACCACCGCCCGGACATCATGGTCCGCGCCTTCGAGATCGCCGGCTACACCGCCGCCGACGTGGAGGCGCGGTTCGGCGGCATGTTGGCCGCGTTCCGCTACGGCGCGCCGCCGCATGGCGGGTCGGCGCCGGGCATCGACCGCATGGTGATGCTGCTGGCCGACGAGCCCAACATCCGCGAGGTCATCCTGTTCCCGCTGAACCAGCAGGGCGAGGACCTGATGATGGGCGCGCCCGCCCCGGTGGACGCGAAGCGGCTCAAGGAACTTTCGCTCAAGCTCGACCTGCCGCCGCGGGCGGGCTGACGCCCTGGCGCGGACGGGCCGGCGGGCCTATGTCCAGCATTGCACCGAACCGGAGTAACCGCAGTGCGCCTGCGCCTTCTCGCCGCCCTGCTCGCAATGAGCGCCCCCGCCTTGAGCGCCCTGAGCCTGCCGGCGCTCGCCGCCGACCCCGTGCCGCTCGCCGCCCACCGCGCGCTGTACCGCCTCAAGATGGACAGCGCCCGCGGCGACGTGCAGGCCGCGACCGGCAGCATGGCCTACGAGATCACCGACGCCTGCGACGGCTGGGCGACCCGGCAGCGCCTGTCGCTCGACATCACCAACAATGACGGCCAGCAGATCGCGCTGGTCTCGGACTACGCGACCTGGGAGAGCAAGGACGGCCTCTCGATGCGCTTCCGCATGAGGCAGACCACCGACACCGCGGTGACGGAGCAGGTCGAGGGCGACGCCTCCCTCGACAGGCCCGGCGGTCCCGGCGCCATCCGCTACAGCGTGCCGGAGGAGCGCACGATGCCGATCCCCGCCGGCACCGTGTTCCCCATGGCGCACACCGCCGCCATCATCGCCGCCGCCGAGGCCGGCAAGCGGTTCATCGCCGTGCCGATCTTCGACGGCACCGGCGACAAGGGCACCCAGGACAGCTCGATCGCGATCACCAGCTGGAACCCGACGCCCACGGCCTCGCCCTACCCGGACCTCGCCAAGCTGCCGAGCGGCCGGGTGCACATCGCCTTCTTCGACCGCAACAAGCCCGCGAACGACGCGAAGCCCGCCGGCAGCCCGGATTACGAGGTCGGCATGAAGTACTGGGCCAACGGCGTCGCCGACGACCTGACGATGGACTTCAGCGACTTCGTCATGCTTGGCAAGCTCAGCGAGTTCAGCATCCCCGAGCCGCATTGCTGACACGCTCGGCACCCGGCCGCGCCGTCGTCACCGGCGCGACGGGCGGCCTGGGCTTCGAGACTGCGGCGGGCCTGGCG
>CAHJXG010000385.1 GCA_903644035.1 Rhodospirillales bacterium | reverse complement strand
TCCACCTCCGCCTGGGCCAGCAGCGCCGCGAGCGGCGCGCCGGACAGCGCGGGCTGGGTGACGACCAGGGCAGAGGGCAGGCGCCCCTCCGCACGCAGCCGGGCGAGGACGGCGGCGGTCTGGCTGATCGATCCCAGGATCGTGTGGCCGTGGATGCGGCGGCTGGTCTGGCCCTCCCGCACCGACAGCAGGCCGATGACGCGGAACGCCGCCCGGCCCTCCCCGTATTCCAGCGCCCGCAGGAACAGGTCCGCCCCGTCGCCGGCGCCCACCAGCAGCACGGATTGGGCGTCCGCCGCCTCCCGTCCCGCCCGCTGCGCCAGGCGCAGCCGGTACACGACGCGCGGCGTGCCGAGCGCGACGATGAGCGTCAGCGCATGCACCACCGGGAAGGTCGGCGTCGGCAGCGGAAAGCCGGAGACGCCCAGCAGCAGCGCGAACAGCACGGCGCTCACCACGCTGCTGCCCACGAGGCCCACCAGGTCCTCGATCCCCGCGAATCGCCAGTACTGCTGCGGCATGCGGAACGGCAGCCCGGCCACCAGAAGGGTCACCGCCCCCCCGGCCACGAACCAGAGCGGGCGCAGCAGCCCGCCGCCGGGATCGGCGATGTAGCGCGCAAGCGGCGTCGCCACGGCGGCGAGCGCCCCGTCCAGCGCGACGTTCAGGAGGATGCGGTTGACCGAGCGTTGCGATGGCATCGTGCCGACCCTATAGCCCACCCCGCGCCGCTTAGCAGTCCCCCCTGTTCGGAACCTCCAATTGACAACCGACGTCTTGGAAAACCACCTGCTGTTCATCGCGGCCCTGGCCCTGCTCTCGGCGGGGCTGGTGCGGGCGATGATCGGCCTCGGCCCGGCGGACCGGCCGGACGCGCGCAAGGCGCACACGCGGGCGGTGCCCAAGGGCGGTGGCGTCGGGGTGGTCGCGGCCTTCCTGGTCGGCATCGCGGTGCTGTATCGCTACGCCGAGTTCTCCCGGCTGGCCGACCCCTACTTCCGCGGCGTGATCCTGGCCGCCAGCGCCATCGCGGTCGTGGCCTTCCTGGACGACGTGCTGGACTGGCCCTTCGCCGTCAAGCTCGCGGCGCAGCTGGGCGCTGCGGCGCTGGCGGTCGGCAGCGGGCTGGTCGTCGCCGATCTGCACCTGCCCTGGTGGGGGCCGGTCGAGCTTGGCTGGGCGGCGGCGCCGCTGACGCTCGCCTGGATCCTGTTCGCCACCAACGCGGTGAACTTCATCGACGGGCTGAACGGGCTGGCGTCCGGGGTGTCGGCTCTTGCGTGCCTCGCGCTGGCGGCGATCGCCGCGGCATATGGCGGCTGGTTCGTCTACTTCGCCTCCCTGCTGCTGGCAGCGGGGCTGCTGGGCTTCCTGCCGTTCAACTTCCCGCACGCCCGCATCTTCATGGGCGATGTCGGCAGCCAGTTCTGCGGCTTCGTGCTCGCGGTGCTGGCGGTGGCAGCCGGGCGGTTCCAGGGCGTGGAGCTGTCGGTGCTGCTGGTGCCGATGCTGCTGTTCGGCGTGCTGTTCGACGTGGCGTTCACCCTGGCACGCCGGGCGCTGGCGGGGGACCGGCTGACGGAGGCGCACCGCAGCCACTTGTACCAGATCGCGCACCGGTCCGGCATGGGCGCCGCGTCGATCACCCTGCTGCATTGGGGATTCGTGCTCTGGGGCGGGGTGTGCTGCCTGCTGTTCATTACCGCCCAGGGGGCGGCCAAGCCGCTGCCGGTGCTGCTGGTGCTGCCGCCGCAGCTCGCCTGGGCGGCGTTCGTCGCGGCCCGCGCCCGCCGCACGTCGCTTGGCCGCTGGTAAACGCTTTCGTTGTTCCCGCTTGTGCGGTGTAGTCTGGCCTCAACGCCCCGGGCCTGATCCGGGGGCACAGGGGAGCGAGCATGAGCACGACAGTCAGCGTCGGGGCACGCACGGCCGCGACGGCGGCGCGGCGCCGCAACTACGCCCGGCAATACTGGCCCTTCATCGTCCCGGCCGGCGCCGTGGTGTTCGCCGTTATCCTGTTCCCCTGGCTGTTCACCCTGTTCATGTCGGTGCACGACTGGCACATCGGCGGCGAGCGCACGTTCGTGGGCTTGCGCAACTACGCCCGGATGCTGGGCGACGAGCGGTTCGGCTGGGCCTTGCTGCGGACGCTGTACTTCACGGCGCTGTCGGTGATCCTGCCCATGGTGCTCGGAGTCGCGGCGGCCGTCGTGTTCCACCGCAGTTTCCCCGGCCGCGGCCTCGCGCGCACGCTGTTCATCATGCCGATGATGGCGACGCCCGTGGCCGTCGCGCTGGTCTGGACCATGATGTTCCATCCGCAGCTCGGCGTGCTGAACTACCTGCTGACCAGCATGGGCCTGCCGCCGAGCGCGTGGGTCTATGAAAGCGGCACGGTGATCCCGACGCTCGTGATGGTCGAGACCTGGCAGTGGACCCCGCTGGTGATGCTGATCGTGCTGGGCGGCCTTGCCAGCCTGCCGACCGATCCCTACGAGGCCGCGATGCTCGACGGCGCCAGCATGGCCCAGGTGTTCCGCCACGTGACGCTGCCGCTGGTCTGGCCGTTCATCATGGTGGCGGCGGTGATCCGCGGGATCGACGCGCTCAAGGCGTTCGACACCATCTTCGTCATCAGCAACGGCGGACCCGGCACGGCAAGCGAAACTCTGAACATCCTGCTCTACTTGCAGGCGTTCAGCTTTTACGACATGGGGTATGCCTCCGCCATCGTGGCGGTGTTCTTCGTTCTGATTCTACTGGTGACGATGCTGCTCCTGCACTTCCGTCAACGGGACGCGCTGTCATGACCGCCCTGCCGGGCCGGCGACGCAGCACCCCGGCCAGCCGCCGTGTGCGCCGGGTGCTCGGCCGCGTCGGCCTCTACGCCTGCGTGCTGCTGCTGGTCTCGCCGGCCATCCTGGTCTTCCTGTGGATGCTGTCGCTGTCGTTGAAGAACGAGGCGGACAACACGGCTTTTCCGCCAGTCTTCATCCCGAACCCGCCGACGTTGAACAACTTCGCCGACGTGTTTCGCAAGAACGATTTCCTGCAATACACGCTGAACTCGATCATCGTGTCGTTCGGCGCCACCGGCGCGGCGCTGCTGGTTGGCGTGCCCGCGGGCTACGGCATCGCCAAGGCCCGCGCGACGCGCGCGGCGCTGCTGATCCTTATTGCCCGGATCACGCCGGGCCTATCCTACCTGATCCCGCTTTTCCTGCTGTTCCAATGGCTTGAGCTGACGGGAACGCTGCTTCCGATCGTCATCACGCATCTGGTCATCACCGTCCCGATCGTGGTCTACATCATGATCGGCTTCTTCGAGGGGCTGCCGCCCGAGTTGGAGGAGGCGGCACTGGTGGACGGCGCGACGATTTGGCAGGCCTTCCGCTTCGTGGCGCTCCCGCTGGCCCGGCCTGGCATCACCGTGGCCACGATCCTGGGCTTCATCTTCAGCTGGAACAACTTCATCTTCGGCATCGTGCTGGCGGGGCGGGAGACACGGACGCTCCCGGTTGCCGTCTACAACGTGCTGACCTTCGAGCAGGTCAGCTGGGGGCCGCTGGCGGCAGCGGCACTGCTGGTCACCCTGCCGGTGCTGCTGCTGACGCTCTTGATGCAGAAGGAGATCGTGGCGGGATTGACTGCGGGCGGCGTGAAGGGCGGCTAAGCCAAGCCGCGCCTACCCCAGCCTATCTCCGAATCGACGCCGCGACCCATGGCACGAAGGCTAGACGGCCTGCTTGCGCGAGGACTCATGCGCCGCGCCGCTGGACGCCGCCGGCTTCTTCGCGCTGGCCGTCGCCTCGACCATGATGCCCCGCAGGTCGCGCAGGAATGCCTGGCCCTTGAGCGTCCGCTGCACCAGCACGCTGCGGCGGTCCATTGGGTCCACCTTGCGGCGCGCCAGGTCAAGCTCGCCCAGCCGGTCGAGCGCACGGGTGATGGCCGGCTTCGACACGTTCAGGTCGGAGGCGAGACCCCGCACCGTGTGCGCGCCGTCCTGCAGGTAGCAGGTCAGGAACACCCCAAGCTGACGCGCCGACAGGTCGGGGCCGTCACGCCGCACAAGTGCAACGATAGTGTCACGAAGAATGCCGACTGACTGGTCGGTCGTCTGATTGGCTGCCACGGTTTAGTCCTTTCCGGGTACGGGCACTGTCCTCGCCCAAGCAACATTCATCCAAAACGGCGGATCGGTATCCGAGCGTCACCGAATCGTTTTTAATTGGTGACACTACGGATCGTTAACAGTCCTATGCAGCAAATCCAGTACTGAAAACGATCACACAACAGTCATTCGGCCGCTTAAACGGCTTTGTTAACGCGATTTAATGTTTTGACCGCAAAAAACAGCGCCCGAAGCCC
>CAHJXG010000384.1 GCA_903644035.1 Rhodospirillales bacterium | reverse complement strand
TCGACCCGTGGTTCCTCCGCCAGCTGGAGCGAATCGTGCAGGCGGAGCGCGAGGTGGCGGCCGCCGGGCTGCCGGGCCAGGCCACGGCGATGCGGCGGCTGAAGGCGATGGGCTTCTCCGACATCCGCCTCGCGGAGCTGACCGGCACCAAGGCGGAGGCGGTGGCCGCCGCCCGCGCCCGGCTCGGCGTGCAGCCGGTCTACAAGCGCATCGACACCTGCGCCGCCGAGTTCGCCTCGGCCACGCCCTATATGTACTCGACCTACGAGGGCGGCTTCGGCGCGCCCGCCTGCGAGAGCGCGCCCACGGACCGCCGGAAGATCGTGATCCTCGGCGGCGGGCCGAACCGCATCGGCCAGGGCATCGAGTTTGACTATTGCTGCGTCCACGCCGCCTACGCGCTGCGCGACGCCGGGTTCGAGACCATCATGGTCAACTGCAACCCGGAGACGGTCAGCACGGACTACGACACCTCCGACCGCCTGTACTTCGAGCCGCTCACGGCGGAGGAGGTCATCGCCCTGGTCCGCAAGGAGCAGGAGCGCGGCGAGGTGCTGGGCTGCATCGTGCAGTATGGCGGGCAGACGCCGCTGAAGCTCTCGCAGGCGCTGTCGGCCGCCGGCATTCCGATCCTCGGCACCAGCGCCGACGCCATCGACATCGCCGAGGACCGGGAGCGGTTCCAGGTCCTGCTGCAGCGCCTCGGCCTGCGCCAGCCGGAGAACGGCACCGCGCGCTCGGCGGCGGAGGCGGAGGCGATCGCCGAGCGCGTCGGCTACCCCGTGGTGATCCGCCCGTCCTATGTGCTGGGCGGGCGCGCCATGGAGATCGTGCACGAGCGCGCGGGCCTGCACCGCTACATGCGGGAAGCCGTGCGGGTGTCCGGCGACAACCCGGTGCTGATCGACCGCTACCTCAACGACGCCATCGAGGTGGACGTGGACTGCATCTCCGACGGCCACACCGTCTATGTCGCGGGCGTCATGGAGCACATCGAGGAGGCCGGCATCCACTCGGGCGACAGCGCCTGCTCGCTGCCGCCGTACTCGCTGTCGCCCAGCACGGTGACGGAGCTGAAGGCGCAGACGGAGGAGATGGCGCGGGCCTTGGGCGTCGTCGGGCTGATGAACGTGCAGTACGCGATCAAGGACGGCATGGTGTTCGTGCTGGAGGTGAACCCGCGGGCGTCGCGCACCGTGCCCTTCGTGGCGAAGGCGACCGGCGTGCCCATCGCCAAGATCGGCGCCCGGGTGATGGCCGGGGCGAAGCTCAGCGAGTTCCGCCTGGACGACCAGGCCATCGCCCCCCACGTGGCGGTGAAGGAGGCAGTGTTCCCCTTCGCCCGCTTCGTCGGCGTCGATACCATCCTGGGGCCGGAGATGAAGTCCACCGGCGAGGTCATGGGCCTCGACGCCAGCTTCGAGCGCGCCTTCGCCAAGTCGCAGCTCGGCGCAGGCGTCAAGCTGCCCGACGCCGGCACGGTGCTCCTCTCGGTGCGGGAGACCGACAAGGTGGGCCTCGTGCCCATGGCCCGGCGGCTCATCGACATGGGCTTCGCGATCCTCGCCACCCGCGGCACCGCGGCGCGCATCCGGGACGCCGGCCTCGCGGTACGGGTGGTGAACAAGGTGCTGGAGGGACGGCCGCACTGCGTGGACGCGATCCGCTCCGGCGAGGTGCAGCTGGTCATCAACACGGCAGGTTCGGCGCAGTCGGTGACGGACAGCTTCGACATCCGGCGCAGCGCGCTGTTGCACGGCGTGCCGCATTACACCACCATCGCCGGCGCACGGGCGGCGGTGCACGCCATCGCGGCGCTCAAGGCGGGGACGCTTGAAGTCGCACCGCTGCAGTCTTACTTTCGCGGATCATTTTAGAGTGGTCATGGCCGCTCAAACTTAAACGGACGGGACGGCGCATTTTGCAGAAGTTTCCTATGACCGCGCCCGGCCTGCTTCGGCTGGAAGAGGAGTTGCGCCACCTGAAGTCGGTGGAGCGCCCGTCGATCATCCGCGCCATCGCCGAGGCGCGCAGCCATGGCGACCTGAGCGAGAACGCCGAGTACCACGCGGCGCGCGAGCGCCAGTCCTTCATCGAGGGCCGGGTGATCGAGCTGGAGGAGATCGTCTCGGCCGCCGAGGTGATCGACCCGAGCAGCCTGTCCGGCGACCACGTGAAGTTCGGCGCGCACGTCAAGCTGGTGGACGAGGAGACCGACAAGGAGGCCAGCTACCAGATCGTCGGCGTGCACGAGGCCGACATCAAGCACGCGCGGCTCAGCATCTCGTCGCCCCTGGCCAAGGCGCTGATCGGCAAGAAGATCGGCGACACCGTCTCCGTCCCGGCGCCGGGCGGCGACCGCACGTACGAGATCCTGGCAGTTAAATACATCTAGGCAACGTTTTGTGCTAGGATGCCGCCCATGATCGGGTTGGCAGACATCGAGGCGGCGGCTGGGCGCATCGCCGGACGGATCCTGCGCACCCCGGCGCTGCCGTCCAACGCCGTCAGCCGCGCGACCGGCGCGCGGGTGACGCTCAAGCTCGAGAACCTCCAGGCCATCGGCTCCTTCAAGGAGCGCGGCGCTGCGAACCGTCTGGCTCTGCTGACGGAGGCGGAGCGCCAGGCCGGCGTCGTCGCCATGTCCGCCGGCAATCACGCGCAGGCGGTGGCGCGCCACGCTTCCCTGCTCGGCATCCGCGCCACCATCGTCATGCCGGTGTTCACGCCGTCTACCAAGGTCATGCGCACCCGCGGCTGGGGCGCCGAGGTCGTCCTGCACGGGGAGAACCTGCTCGCAGCCGCCCAGCACGCGCACATGCTGGCCGACCGCGACGGCCTCGTGTTCGTGCATCCCTACGACGACCCGGCGGTCATGGCCGGCCAGGGCACGCTGGCGCTTGAGTTCCTGCAGGACGCGCCGGACCTGGACGTGCTGGTGATCCCGGTGGGCGGCGGCGGCATGATCTCCGGCTGCGCCGCGGCGGCGGTCGCGATGCGCCCGGGTATCGAGGTCATCGGCGTCGAGGTCGCCGCCTACGCCTCGCTCAGCCAGACGCTGGCCGGGGAGACCGTGCAGACCGGCGGCGCCACCATCGCCGAGGGCATCGCCGTGCACACCGTCGGCGCGCACTGCCTGGAGGTGATCCGCGCCCACGTGTCCGACGTGCTGGTGGTGCCGGAGCGGGTGGTGGAGGACGCCATCGCTCTGCTGGCGGAGGGGGCGAAGCAGGTGGCGGAGGGCGCGGGCGCCGCGGGCGTCGCGGCGCTGCTGGCGCACCCTGCGCGG
>CAHJXG010000383.1 GCA_903644035.1 Rhodospirillales bacterium | reverse complement strand
AGCGCGTCGCGGAACCCCGGCCAGCCCTCGCGGCGCAGCAGGGCCGGGTCGTGCCACTCGTCAAGCTCCGGCACCTGCTCCAGCGCGTGGCACATCGCGCTGCGGAGCTGGCCCGGGAACAGCCCGGCGGTCAGCGGCCAGACCGGCTCGATGCCGGGCAGCAGGCTGGCATGGGCGGCGGGCACGACGTGGTCCGGCTTCGGCATGGTCAGGCGGTCGCCGAAGCCCTCCAGCTTGCCGGACACCACGAGCTTTGCGCCGGGCAGCAGCGGGCGGGGCGGCGGGCGGCCGAAATAGACCAGCTCCATGAAGCCGGTGCCGTCGGTGCAGGTGACCCGCCAGGGCTGCCGCGCGGTCTCCGGCGCGTCCTGCCGCACGACCTCGACCGCGAGCGTCGCGACCTGTCCGGGCTGCGCCGTCCGGATCGTCGGGCGGGCGCGGCGGTCCAGGTAGGACTCCGGCATGTGGAACAGCAGGTCCAGCACCCGGCCGCCGCCGGCGACGCGCTCGATCAGCTTGGCCAGCGCCGGGCCGACGCCGCGCAGCCCGGTCACGGGGGCGAGCAGCGGCAGAAGCGGATCATCCGCGGCGATTTTGGGGACTGAGTGGGTTGGCGACACGGGCAGGCTGACTTTATGGGAGGTCGCCGCTATATGACAGCCCACCGCCGGGGACCCAAGAGTGCAGCAGACCGACATCGACCCGCCCCCGCACCTCGCGAGCGAGCATCGGCGCCGCCGGATCCTGTTCCGCGCCACCCACCGCGGCACCTATGAGAACGACATCCTGATCGGCGGCTACGTCCGCGCCCGGATCGCGGCGTTCACCGAGGCCGACCTCGACGCGCTGGAGGAAGTGATGGAGCTGCCCGACGCCATGCTGGCGGACTGGCTGACCGGGCGGCAGCCGATCCCGGCCGAGTGCGACACCCCCATGCTGCGCGCGATCCGCCGGGCGGCCGAGGACGGCGAGGGCCAGCCCCGATGACCGCCACCATCCACGGCGCGCCCGAGGGCTTCGACGCCCTGCTGCTCGCCCGGCGCCGGGCCGAGCACAAGGGAGCCGTCCTGCACGCCGCCCGCGACGACAGCCGCATGGCCCGCCTTGCGGAGGCGCTCGCGTTTTTCGCGCCCGATGTCGAGGTGCTGCGATTTCCCGCCTGGGACTGCCTGCCCTACGACCGCGTTTCGCCCAACCCCGAGATCGTCTCCGAGCGCATCGCCACCCTGGCGCGGCTGCTGGAGCCGGCGACCCGGCCGCGCCTCGTGCTCACCACCGTCAACGCCCTGGTGCAGCGCGTGCCGCCCCGCCCGGCGTTCGAGGGGGTCAGCCTCGTGCTGCGCGCCGGCGGCACCGTGGACCCGGACGCGGTGCTCAGGTTCCTGGAGGCCAACGGCTACGGCCGGGCCGGTACGGTGATGGAGCCGGGCGAGTACGCGACCCGCGGCGGCATCATCGACATCTACCCGGCCGGCGAGCCCGACCCGGTGCGGATCGACCTATTCGGCGACACCATCGAGAGCCTGCGCCGCTTCGACCCCTCGACCCAGCGCAGCACGACGAAGATGCAGGCCCTGGTGCTGCGGCCCGTGTCAGAGGTGCCGCTCGATGCCGGGAGCGTCAGCCGCTTCCGCGAAAGCTGGCGCGAGCTGTTCGGCCCGAAGGCGGCGGAGGACCCGCTGTACCAGGCGATCTCCGACGGCCGCCGCTACCCCGGCATGGAGCACTGGCTGCCGCTGTTCCACGGCGGCATGGACACGCTGCTGGACTACCTTCCCGACGCCTCCGTCAGCCTCGATAACCAGTCAGAGGAGGTGCTGGAGGCGCGGCTGGAGATGATCGCCGACCACGCCCAGGCGCGCCAGGCGGTGCCGCGGGACGGCGAGGTGCCCTACCGTCCGTTGCCGCCGGACCGGCTTTATTTGGACCGCGCCGGGTGGGACGCGATGCTGGCCGGCGGTCCCGTGATGGTGTTCAGCCCCTACGGCCGGGCGGATGGAGCCGAGGGCATCGATGCCGGCGGCCGGCCGGGCACCGTGTTCACCAAGGCCGGCGCGGCCACGGGGGAGAACGTCTTCAGGCAGCTGCGCGAGCAGGCCGCCGCCTGGGCGAAGCAGGGGCGGCGCACGGCGGTCGCTGCTTGGACCCGCGGCTCCCGCGAGCGACTGACGCATCTGCTGCGCGAGAACGGCCTCAAGGCCGAGCCGGCCGACAATTGGCGCGACGCGCAGGCCCTGCCCATCGACGCCACGGCCGTCGTCACCCTGGGGCTGGAGCGCGGCTTCGTCGCCGGGCCGGTCAGCGTGGTCAGCGAGCAGGACCTGCTGGGCGAGCGCATCAGCCGCCCGCCGCGCCGCCGCAAGCGCGCCGACCAGTTCATCGCGGAGGCGACCGAGATCGCGGAGGGCGACTTGGTGGTGCACCAGGAATACGGCATCGGACGCTACGACGGACTGGAGACCCTGCGCGTCGGCCCGGCGCCGCACGACTGCCTCCGCCTGATCTACGACGGCAGCGAGAAGCTGTATCTGCCGGTCGAGAACATTGAGCTGCTGAGCCGCTTCGGCAGCGAGGGCGGCGGGGTCGCGCTCGACAGGCTCGGCGGCGCCGGCTGGCAGACCCGCAAGGCGCGCATGAAGCAGCGCATCCGCGACATGGCCGGCGAGCTGATCCGCACCGCCGCCGCCCGGCGCGTGCGGGAGGCCGTGAGCCTCGCGCCGGCCGAGGGAAGCTGGGACGAGTTCTGCGCCCGCTTCCCCTTCGCCGAGACCGAGGACCAGGCGCGCGCGATCAGCGACGTGCTGGAGGACATGGCCGCCGGCCGCCCGATGGACCGGCTGATCTGTGGTGACGTGGGGTTCGGCAAGACCGAGGTGGCGTTGCGCGCCGCCTTCGTCGCCGCGATGTCGGGCGCGCAGGTCGCCGTCGTCGTGCCGACCACGCTGCTGGCCCGGCAGCACCACCGCACCTTCACCGCGCGCTTCGCCGGGCTGCCGGTGAGGATCGGCCAGCTGTCCCGCATGGTGACGGCCAAGGAGGCGGCGGAGACCAAGCGCGGCCTCAAGGACGGCAGCGTCAACATCGTCGTCGGCACCCATGCACTGCTGGCCAAGGGCATCGAGTTCGCCGACCTCGAACTGCTGATCGTGGACGAGGAGCAGCACTTCGGCGTGTCCCACAAGGAGAAGCTGAAGCAGCTCAAGGCGGACGTGCACGTGCTGACGCTGACCGCGACGCCCATCCCGCGCACCCTGCAGCTGGCGCTGACGGGCGTGCGGGAGATGAGCCTGATCGCGACGCCCCCGGTGGACCGGCTGGCGGTCCGCACCTTCATCTCGCCCTTTGACAGCGTGGTGGTGCGGGAGGCGGTGCAGCGGGAGCGCTTCCGCGGCGGCCAGGTGTTCTGCGTCGTGCCGCGGATCGAGGACATGGCGCGCATGGCCGACCGCCTGCGCGAGATCGTGCCGGAGGCCCGCACCATCGAGGCGCATGGCCGCCTGGCGCCGACCGAGCTGGAACGGGTGATGACCGAGTTCGGCGACGGCAAGTACGACATCCTGCTGTCCACCAACATCGTCGAGAGCGGCCTCGACATGCCGGCGGTCAATACGCTGATCATTCACCGGGCCGACATGTTCGGGCTGGGCCAGCTGTATCAGCTTCGCGGCCGGGTCGGGCGCGGCAAGCAGCGCGGCTATGCCTACCTGACCTGGCCGCAGAACCACCGGCTGTCGGCGGCGGCGGAGAAGCGGCTGGACGTCATGCAGACGCTGGACAACCTGGGCGCCGGGTTCACGCTCGCGTCGCATGACCTGGACATCCGCGGCGCCGGCAACCTGCTGGGGGACGAGCAGTCGGGCCATATCCGCGAGGTCGGCATCGAGCTGTATCAGCAGATGCTGGAGGACGCGGTCGCCGAGATGCGGGCCGAGCGGGGCCGCAAGCGGACGGAGGACCGCGACTGGACGCCGAACATCCAGCTCGGCCTGCCGGTGCTGATCCCCGAGGACTACGTGCGCGACCTGCCGGTCCGGCTCGGCCTCTACCGGCGCATCGGCGCGCTTCCGTCGGATGCCGAGACGCAGGCGATGGCGGCCGAGCTGGTGGACCGCTTCGGCCCGCTGCCGCCCGAAGTGGACAACCTGCTCCAGGTGGTGACGCTGAAGCGGCTGTGCCGGGAGGCCGGCGTCGAGAAGGTGGAGGCCGGGCCGAAGGGCATGGTCATCGGCTTCCGCGGCAACGCCTTCCGCAACCCGGCCGGGCTGATCGCCTGGTTGAACACCCGTAAGGGTACGATCCGGCTGCGCCCGGACCACAAGCTCTCGGTGGTGAAGGAGATGGGCGTCGCCGAGCGCATGAGCCTGGGGCGGGACGTGCTGGCGAACCTCAACCGGATCGCGGCGCAGGCTGCCCAGGCTGCATAGGCCCGCCGGCGTCGGCTCAGCGGCGACCTGGTCCCGGCCTGCCCGGGGCCGGCGCCTGTCCCGTCATCGCTGACAAGTCCGTGCCGTTCACCAGCAGCTTGTTGTCGCGATAGGCGACGTTCCACACCAGGCGGCCCTCGACCGTCTGGCTGATCCCCTTGGCGAAGACGAACAGCGGCAGTACGCCGGCCAATTCAGGAATGGCGTTCACCTGCGCGATCAGGTCATCGAAGTTGGCCGCGGTGACGTGCGCCTGGCCCGTCAGACTGTCGGGTGAGGCGGCGGTCAGCGTGCCGGTGCCGGCAAAGCTGGCGCCGCCGACATCGACCGCGAAGCTGTCCAGCCCGGCGCTCACGCCGGCCCGCCGGAACAGCGCCGTGACATCGGGCGCACGGGCGCCGTCCTTCGCATCGCCCAGCGTGCCGAGCCACCGGATCAGCTCCTCCGTCGGAACTCCCGTCAGCACGGGTCGAAGCGCGACCTTCCGCGGCAGCAGCTCCGCCATCGCGCCGGGCGCCAGGCCGGGCAGGACGAGGCCGTCGAGACCCAGGTCCATGTAGGCCTGCAGCAGGCCGCCTTCCGCCTTGGCCCCCATGCCGAGCCGGATCTGGTTCGCGGCGCCGTTGCTGGCCCCGGACCGGAAGGCGACGCCATCGAACGTCTCGTTCAGCGTGAACTCGGACGCCAGGTCCTGGAGAGACTGCACGATGGTGCGCAGCAGCTGCGGATCGACCGATGGGCGCGCCGCCGGCGCCTTGCCGCCCGGGCCAGGCGGTCCCGCCAGAACGCCGCTGGCAAGGCGCATGACGGCGGGGATCATCGTCGCCGCCCGGTCCCGGGACAGGGCGGTCAGCCCGGTGGTTGCCCGCACCTGCTGCGCCGAGAGTTCCAGCGCCTCGGCATCTTGGGACCGGGAGGTGAGGACGTAGCCGTCGATCGTGGCCTCGCCCGTGACGTCCACCCGGTTGGCGCCGGACGGCAGGATCGTGCTGGTCCCGGACGACCGCTCGATCTTGGTCAACTGATCGAGCGACGTGCTCTGTGCCCGGATCTGCATGTCGCGGGAGCTGGTCGAGAACGTGGAGGGGGTGGCGAAGCTCGGGTCGAACGCGCCCCGGCTTTCCTGGCTGCCCGCGGTGATCGTGTAATCGACGGGAACGTTGGGACCCGGCGCCTTCTGCCCATCCTTCGCCGGGGCCGGCATGTCCAGCGTGAAGCGCGCGGGCGAGGGGAGCGCAGGACCCTCGAACGTCCAACGGCCGCCTTCGGCCGGACGGGCCGAGGTGGAGAGCGCCACCGGGCCGGGATGGCCAGCGTGAGTCGTCCCGAGCGGAAGCTCGATGCGGTAATGGTCGCCCTCCGGCCTGACCTGCACCGCCCGGCCGGCCAGGCGCGTGTCCGGGCCGAGCATGGCCTGCAGCCAGCCCTGCATCTGCGCCTGCAACGCCGTGGCCTGGGCCGGGGTGACGTCGGCCGCCTCGGCCGGCATCGCCGCGACCGTGGACAGACATGCGGCCAGGAGCGCGGCCGGAACCGTGGAGTGCATGGCGAACCTCAAGGAGGACGGGCAGCCGTCGTGCTGGGCAAAGCCTATATCATAACGGTTACGAAATCACGAGCATCGGCGCGAACGCGGGCCACGGGCGCTCAGGACTCGGTGGCGTCGATCGCGGCGATGTCCAGCAGGCGCTCGATCACCTCCGGCTCCTGGGCGCCTGCAATCGCATGGCGCCCGGCGACGACGAAGCACGGCACGCCGTTGATCCCCAGGCGATGCGCCCGCAAGTTGTCGGCGTGGACGGCGTCCACCTCGTGATCGCCGTGCAGGAACGTGAGCACCTCGGCCGGGTCGAGGCCGCAGGACAGGCCGACGGCGCGCAGCACCCCGAGGTCGCCGATGTCGTGGCCATCCGAGAAGTGCGCGGCGAACAGCGCCTCCACGACCTCGCGGCCGCGGTTGTAGCGGGATGCGAGACGCACCAGGCGATGGGCGTCGACGCTGCTCGGGGTGCGGCGGATGCGGTCGAAGCGGAAGGCGACGCCCTCCGCGTTGCCGATCTCGGTGATCGTGCCGTAAAGGCGCCGCGCCCGGTCCTCGCCGCCGAACTTGCGGATCACGTAGTCGGTCCTCGACATCCCGGACCGCGGCATGTCGGGGTTGAGCAGGAACGGCCGCCACGCCAGCTCGAAGATCAGGTCGGGCCGCCGCCGCATGGTCCGGAACAGCCGACGGACGCCCAGGTAGCACCACGGGCACACAAGGTCGTGCACGACCTCGATCTGCAAGCGGGCTTTGGCGGGCGCAAGGATGTTCACCGCAATAACCTAGGGCCGCATACCCCGTGCGTCATCCCCTTTCCGATACCCGGGATCAGGGCGGGATGGCGCCTCGACAGAGACGCTAGCAAATACTGGCGCAATGGAGCAAAACTACGTAACGTTCCGCAATCTGTGTCAGTTTGTGGCGTCAACAGACTGCGGGTCGGCACGATCTCACGGTGAGATTCGGTTCACGGTGGGATTTGGGCGGGGTTTCGCGGCTGCCTGAGAAACGATGGGAGCGTCATGCCCGGCATTGACCGTCCGCCAGCCCTCCGCGTGGTGATGGAATCCGCGCGGATCGCGGCGCTGCAATCGTACTCGCTCGCCGAGGCGCCGGCCGGGGAGCCGTTCAGCACCCTGGTCCGCATGGCGGCGCACCTGGCCCGGGCGCCGATCGCCATGATCTCGCTCATCGGCCGGGACCACCAGTCGATCAAGGCCGCGTTCGGCACCGAGGTTCAGCAGGTGCCGCGCTCGCTGGCGTTCTGCAACCACGCCATCGCCAATCCCTCCGGCGCCATGGTGGTCCCGGACACGCTGGCGGACTCGCGGTTCAAGAGCCATCCGCACGTCCTGGCGCCGCCGCACATCCGGTTCTATGCCGGGGTCTGCCTCGTGGATGACGACGGCTACGCCCTCGGCACGCTGTGCGTCATGGATCACAAGCCCTCCGGCATCGACGACGCGACGCTTGCGGTCCTGCATACCATGGCGAAGGAGGCCATGAACGCCCTGGCGCTGCAACGGGCCGAGCAGGCAGCCGGACGGGGCCAGGCTGCTGCGCACTGGCCGAGCGCGACGCCGCATGACGTCGCGCCGCCACCCTCCTCCGTTCCGCCCTCGTCCGCGCCGCCCGTCTCCGCATCGGCATCCCAGGTCTGGCTCGGCGTGCGGACCGAGCACAAGACCGTGCCTGGCTCCGTCCAGGAAGGCCGCGTGCTGAAGAGCGTCGCCGCCCACAGCCCGGCCGAACGCGCCAAGCTCCTGGTGGGCGACATCATCCTGTCGATTGACGGGCGCGTCATCAAGCGCCGGCACGACATCACCGCGGCGGTCTCCGGCCGTGCGCTCGGCGAGGTCATGCGGCTGCAGGTCTGGCGCGACGGCAACCTGTTCGAGTGCGGCCTGCGCCTGGAGGCGATTCCGGAAGCCCGGGTCATGCAGCGCAGCATCTGGTAGGGCCGCCGGCCCAGTCACCAAATGCGGCCTCGCCGGGCCAGCACAGCAGGGCCGCGGGGGGTTGACCGGGGAGGCCGCATCTGGTTCTGCCATGGGCCAGCTTGATCTATGGAATACTATGCAACGATCCCAACGACCACGCCGGTGGTCCTCCGCCCTGATGGCAAGCCTGCTGATGCTGCCGGGGTGCGGCTCGCTGCTGACCGAGGGCACGGCGGACCTTGCGGGCGTCGCGGGCGCCGGGGCGGCGTCGGCGGTCACCGACTCCGCCGCAGGGGCTGCGGCCATCGGGCTTGGCGTGCGCTCGCTCGCCAGCGAGGGGCTGAAATACGCGACGCGCCGGGTTCACCGCAACGAGCAGGACGCCATCGCCCAGGCCGCCGGGCCGCTCGAACCCGGCACGCTGCAAGCCTGGTCGATCCGCCACACCCTGCCGGTCGAGCCCAATGCGGCCGGCCAGGTCGTCGTCAGCCGCGCGTTCGGCGTGGGCGCGTTCCGCTGCAAGGAGATCGTGTTCAGCGTGGACGCCGTCACGCGCCAGGGACCGCAGCGCGCGTTCTACACGGCGACCATCTGCCAGGACGGCGTGGCCTGGCGCTGGGCCTCGGCCGAACCGGCGACGGAGCGCTGGGGCGGGCTGCAGTGACGCGGCTTCTGCTGGCGGCGGGGCTGGTGCTGCTGGGCGGATGCGCGGTGGTGTCGGACGTGGCCGGCCTTGCCGCCGGCGGCGGGG
>CAHJXG010000382.1 GCA_903644035.1 Rhodospirillales bacterium | reverse complement strand
GCGGTGCTGGCCACCCGCGCGGCACCGCTCGGCATCCGCCTGGTGGACGTGGCGCCGGGCGACCACGCCGCCATCGGCGCCGCCGCGCCCTTCGCCGTCGTCTTGCAGTATCCCGGCACCACCGGCGCCGTCCGCGACCTGCGTGCCGAGATCGACGCGGCGCACGGCGCGAACGCGCTCGCCATCGTCTGCGCCGACCTGCTCTCCCTGATGATGCTGACGCCGCCCGGCGAGATGGGCGCGGACGTCGTCGTCGGCTCTGCCCAGCGCTTCGGCGTGCCGATGGGCTTCGGCGGCCCCCACGCCGGCTTCTTCGCGACGCGCGACACGTTCAAGCGCCAGATGCCGGGCCGCCTGGTCGGGCGGAGCCAGGACGCCGCGGGCAACCCGGCGCTCCGCCTCGCCCTGCAGACCCGCGAGCAGCATATCCGGCGGGAAAAGGCGACCAGCAACATCTGCACCGCCCAGGTCCTGCTGGCGGTCATGGCCGGGATGTATGCGGTGTGGCATGGGCCGGAGGGCCTCGGGCGCATCGCACGGCGGGTGAACCTGCAGGCCCGGCTGCTCGCCGCCGCCGCCGTCCGCGCCGGGTTCACGCTGCGGCACGATGCGTTCTTCGACACGCTGACGCTCGACGGCGACGCGGCGGGGCTGGTGGCGCGCGCCTCGGCCGCCGGGTTCAACCTGCGGACGCTGCCAGGGGGTGGCGTGTCGATGGCGCTGGACGAGACGGTGACGCGGCAAGACCTCGGCCAGCTTGCCGAACTCCTCGGCGCTCCCTTGCTCGACGCCGTCGGCGGCGTGCCGGAGGCGTTGACCCGCGGCTCTCCCGTGCTGACCGCCCCGGTGTTCAGCGCCTATCATGCCGAGCACGAGATGCTGCGCTACCTCAAGCGGCTTGAGGATCGCGACGTGGCGCTGACCCGCAGCATGATCCCGCTCGGCTCCTGCACCATGAAGCTGAACGCGACGGCCGAGATGCTGCCCATCTCGCTGCCGGGCTTCGCCGACATCCACCCCTTCGCGCCCGCGGAGCAGACGCGGGGCTACCTGACCCTGATCGAGCGGCTGTCGGGCTGGCTGTGCCAGGTGACAGGCTTCGCCGCCGTCTCGCTGCAACCGAACGCCGGCAGCCAGGGCGAGTATGCCGGGCTGCTCGCCATCCGCGCCTACCACGCATCGCGCGGCGAGGCGCATCGCGACATCTGCCTGATCCCCTCCAGCGCGCACGGCACCAACCCGGCCAGCGCGGTGATGGCCGGCTACCGCGTCGTCGTCACCGGCTGCGACCGCGACGGCAACGTGGACCTGGCCGACCTCCGCGCCAAGGCGGCGCAGCACGAGGGCCGGCTCGCGGCGCTCATGGTCACCTACCCCAGCACGCACGGCGTGTTCGAGGAGGGCATCCGCGACATCTGCGAGGTGGTGCACCGGCATGGCGGCCAGGTCTACATGGACGGCGCCAACATGAACGCGCAGGTCGGCCTGACCAGCCCGGCCTCCATCGGCGCCGACGTGTGCCACCTCAACCTGCACAAGACCTTCTGCATCCCGCACGGCGGCGGCGGCCCCGGCATCGGCCCCATCGGCGTCGCGGCGCATCTGGCGCCGTTCCTCCCGAACCACCCGATGCGGGCGGATGCGGGGCCGGCCAGCGGCTTCGGCCCGGTCGCAGCGGCGCCGTTCGGCAGCGCGGGCATCCTGCCGATCAGCTACGCCTACATCCGCATGATGGGCGCCGCCGGGCTGCGGCGCGCGACGGAGGTCGCGATCCTCAACGCCAACTACATGGCCGCCCGCCTCCGGCCGCACTACCCCGTGCTCTACGCGGGCGCCCGTGGCCTCGTGGCGCATGAGTGCATCCTGGACTGCCGCGGCTTCCAGGCGGAGGCCTGCGTCGGCGTCGAGGACATCGCCAAGCGCCTGCAGGACTACGGCTTCCACGCGCCCACCATGAGCTGGCCCGTCACCGGCACGCTGATGATCGAGCCGACCGAGAGCGAGGGCCGCGCCGAGATCGACCGCTTCTGCGACGCCATGATCGCCATCCGGGCGGAGATCGCCGCCATCGCCGCGGGCCGGCTGGACCGCGCGGACAACCCGCTGAAGCACGCGCCGCACACGGTGGGCGAGGTCGCCGGGTCCGAATGGCCGCATGCCTACACGCGCGAGCAGGCGGCGTTCCCCCTGCCGTTCGTCCGCGCCGCCAAGTACTGGCCGCCGGTGAAGCGGGTGGACAACGCCTATGGCGACCGCAACCTGGTCTGCACCTGCACACCGGTCGAGGCCTACGCGCAGGCGGCGGAGTAGCAGGGCACATCCACCCGGCAGCGCCGCCCGGACGCAACAAAAAGTGACAAAATTCCGCAACCCGATTGCAACATGGTGACGCCCATAGGAAGCTGACCGCGTTGTGCCGCCATTCGGCGCGCTGCAGGGGGCCACGCAATGAAGTCAAGCCGGATGACCACTTACATCCTGATCGCGATGGTGCTCGGCATCGCGGTCGGCGGCCTGATCCATTCGCAGATCGCGGATCCCGCGACCCATAAGCTGATCGCTGGCTACGTCTCCATCGGCAGCACGGTGTTCCTGCGCCTGATCAAGATGATCATCGCGCCCCTGGTGTTCTCGACGCTCGTGGTGGGCATTGGCCACATGTCGGACGCGGGCGCGGTGGGCCGGGTCGGCGGCAAGGCGATGCTGTGGTTCGTGAGCGCATCCCTGGTCTCGCTCAGCCTCGGGCTGATCCTGGTCAACCTGTTCGAGCCGGGCGTCGGCATCCACAAGGTGGTGAGCGGCGTGTCGTCCGGCATCGACTCGCACGCCATGTCGGTCGATGGCTTCGTGAAGCACGTCTTCCCCGACAGCGCGATCCGCCCGATGGTGGACAATGAGATCCTGCAGATCGTCGTGTTCTCGATCTTCTTCGGCGTCGCCTGCGCCGCCATGCCGGCCCGCGCCAAGCCGCTGCTCAAGGGCATCGAGAGCCTGTCCCACATCATCCTGGCCGTCACCGGCTACGTCATGAAGCTGGCGCCGCTCGCGGTGTTCTGCGCCATGACGGCGACTATCGCGACCAACGGCCTCGGCATCCTCGTGAACTACGCGAAGTTCATGGGCGAGTTCTACGTGGGCCTGGTCTGCCTGTGGCTGCTGCTGGTCCTCGCCGGCTTCCTCATCCTGGGTCCGCAGGTGAAGCGGCTGGTGGCGCTGGTGCAGGAGCCGTTCCTGCTCGCCTTCTCGACCGCAAGCTCGGAGGCCGCCTATCCGAAGATGCTGGAGCAGCTGGCGAAGTTCCCGATCTCCACCAAGATCTCGAGCTTCGTGCTGCCGCTCGGCTACTCGTTCAACCTCGACGGCACGATGATGTACTGCACCTTCGCGAGCGTGTTCATCGCCCAAGCCTACGACATCCCGCTGAGCTTCGGCACCCAGATCGCCATGCTGCTGACGCTCATGCTGACCAGCAAGGGCGTGGCGGGGGTGCCGCGCGCCTCGCTCGTGGTGATCGCGGCGACGCTCGGGCAGTTCGGCCTGCCGGAGGAGGGGCTGCTGCTGATTCTCGGCATCGACACCTTCCTCGACATGGGCCGCTCCGCCACCAACGTCATCGGCAACTCGCTGGCCACCGCCGTCGTGGCGAAGTGGGAGGGCCAGCTCGTCACCGACTCCGAGACCGTGCCGACGATCAAGGAGATGGAGGGCCAGCCCGCGTGACGGCCCGGCGCCTGGGCCGCCTCGCGCTCACCGCGCTCTGCCTGGCCCTGGCCGTCGATCAGGGCGCCCGGGCCGAGGAGGGGGCGGTGCTGACCGGCACGCTGAAAACAATCCGGCAGCGCGGCGCCGTGCGGGTCGGCTACCGGGAGAGTGCGCCGCCGTTCGCGTTCCTCAACAAGGCCGGGCAGCCGGTCGGCTTCTCGCTCGACCTGTGCCGGGGCATCGCGGCCGACATCGGCCGGACGCTCAGCAGCGAGCTGCTTCAACCCGGCGCCGCAGACTGGGAGTCGGGCATCCGCATGGTCCTGGTGCCGGTCGCGGCGGACGCGCGTCTGCCCAAGCTGGTGTCCGGCGAGATCGACCTCGAATGCGGCTCGACCACCGCGACCGAGCAGCGCGCCCGCACCGTCGCCTTCTCCCCGGTGTTCTTCCTGGCCGGCACCAAGCTGATGGTGCCCGGCGACTCGCCCGTCGCCTCCTACCGCGACCTCGGCGGCAAGACCGTCGTGGTGGGCGCCGGCACCACCAACGCCGACGTGGTGCGGCGCCTGTCCACCCAGGCGGCGCCGCCGTTCAGCGTGGTCGAGGTGCCCGACCTCGCCACCGCCTACGCGACGCTTGCCTCGGGCCGCGCCGACGCCTTCGCCTCCGACGACATCCTGCTCTCCGGCCTGGTCGCCACGCAGCCGGACGTGCGGCGGTTCCGCGTCGTCGGCGACTACCTGTCCTACGAACCCTACGCCATCGCGCTCCGCCGCGATGACCCGGCGTTCAGCGGCCTCGTGCGGCAGAGCTTCGAGCGCATGGCGCAGCAGGGCACGCTGACCGCGCTGTACAACCGCTGGCTGATCCAGCCGCTGCCGACCGGCGTGGCCCTGAACCTGCCGATGAGTCCGCATCTGGCCGAGATCTACCGGGCACTCGGCAGCCCCGACTAGCCGGCCCGCCCCGCGCGGGCTGGCATATCGCGGCGGGCACCCGACATCCCCGTCATGCCCCGTCCCTGGACTCCCCGCCGCGTGCTCGTCACGCCGTCCGCCCTCGCCTGGCCGTCCGGCGCCGCCATGGTGGAGCGCGCCGCCGGCCTTGGCGCCGAGGTCGTGCGCCTCCCGGCCGACCGGCTGAGCGGCCTGCCCGACACCTACCGCGACGCCAAGACCACGATGGCGGTCGTCACCGCCAGCCCCAGCCGGCGGCGCCTGCAGCCGATCCCGCCCAGCGCCGACTGGCGCTTCGACCTGGCCGAGGGCTGCCCGGCGCATTGCTCCTACTGCTACCTCGCCGGGTCGCTCGCGGGTCCGCCGATCATCCGTGCCTACGCCAACCTGCCGGAAATCCTGGCCGAGCTGCCCGGCGCCGTGGGCCAGGGCCGGGTCACGTCGCTGTCCGCGGACCGCGCGGCGGAGGGAACGACCTTCGAGTGCTCCTGCTACACCGACCCGCTGGCCATCGAGCACCTGACCGGCGGCCTCGCCGCCTGCATCGCGCATTTCGGCGCCTGGGATGCGCCCGTGCAGCTTCGCTTCACCACCAAGTTCGACGCGGTCGGCCCGCTGCTGGACCTGCCGCACAACCGCCGGACGCGCATCCGCTTCTCCGTCAACGCGCAGGCCGCCGAGCGGCACGAGGGCGGCGCGCCCCGCATGGCGGCCCGGCTCGCGGCGCTCCGCGCCA
>CAHJXG010000381.1 GCA_903644035.1 Rhodospirillales bacterium | reverse complement strand
CGCCATCGCCTCGTGCCAGGCCTCCGGCAGGCGGCCCGCCACCACGCGCTCGAACTCGGCCCGCAGCGGATGCTTGGCGAGCCGCTTCAGCCAGGCCCGGCGCGCGGCCGTCCCGCGGCGCCCGGCGACCGTCCATCGCTGCATCAGGTCTGGGGGAACGCTGAACGGCGGATGCTGCCAATCCATCGCCTTCTTGGCGGCCCAGGCCTCCGCACGGCCCAGCGGCCCCCCATGGCACGCCGCCGTGCCCGCCTTGGTGGGCGCGGCAAAGCCGATGATGGTGCGGCAGGCGATCAGGGTCGGCTTCTTCGACCGCAGCGCCAGGGACAGCGCCGCCTGCACCTGCGCCGGGTCATGCCCATCGACCCGTTTCGTCGCCCAGCCCAGCGCGGCGAACCGCTTGAGCTGATCGTCCGAGGACGACAGTGCCGCCGGCCCGTCCCGCGACGTGCTGTTGTCGTCCCAGAGCACCGTCAGCTTCTCAAGCCGCAGGTGCCCGGCAAGGCTCGCGCCCTCATGGCTGATGCCCTCCATCAGGTCGCCGTCGGAGGCGATGACCCAGGTGCGGTGGTCCACCAGGCTCTTGCCATACCGCGCCGCCATCATGCGCTCGGCGAGCGCCATGCCGACCGCGGTGGCCAGGCCCTGGCCCAGCGGCCCCGTCGTGGTCTCGATCGCCGGGTGCTCGCCGTGCTCGGGGTGCCCGGCGGCGGCGCTGTCGAGCTGGCGGAAGCGTTCCAGCACGTCGATCTCCATGCCGACATGCCCGGTGAGGTGCAGCAGCGCATAGAGCAGCATGGACCCGTGCCCGGCCGACAGCACGAACCGGTCGCGGTCGGGCCAGCGGGGATCGGCGGCGTCGAACCGCAGCAGCTTGGTCCACAGCGCGGTGGCGACGTCCGCCATGCCCATCGGCATTCCCGGATGGCCGGAGCCTGCCGTCTCAACGGCATCGATCGCCAAGGCGCGGATCGCGTCCGCCATCCGCCGCTCAATCGTGGCGGGCCGGGCCAGGATCGTCGCCTGGGCCCGAAGGGCCGGAGCGTCCTGTCCCGCCCAGTCTCGGGCCAAGCCTGCAGCGCGACTGCCGTCCATCAAACCTCCGCTTGCCACGGCCCAGGCGCCGCAGGGCAGGCCGCTATACGGGCGGAGCGGCGGGCGGGCAAGTCCCGCGGGGTTGGACCTCACCTGGAGGCTCGCCGCCTCTCAGCGCGGCTCCAGGGTGCGGTTCGCCCGGGCGACCACCGCCTCGAACAGCACCTGGCAGCCGGCTTCGGCCTCCCCAGGCTCGATGCTTTCGGCCTCGTTGTGGCTCAGCCCGTCCTTGCAGGGGGTGAAGATCATCGCCGTTGGCACGTGCCGCGCGACATAGACCGCGTCGTGCCCGGCGCCCGAAACGATCTCCCGGGAGGACAGTCCCAGGCGTGCCGCCGCCTGGCGCACCAGCTCGACGCAGGCCGGGTCGAACGGCTGGGCGGGAATGCGGAACAGCTCTTGTAGATCGAGCGCGACGCCGCAGTCGCGGGCGATGAACCCGGCCTCCCGCGGGAACTGCGCGGCCAGCCGATCCACCTCGGCCGCGTCCGGGTGGCGGAACTCGACGCTGAACCGGACCTCGCCCGGCACGACGTTGCGGCTGTTGGGCACGACCTGGAGCCGGCCCACGGTGCCGCGCCCGTCCTCGCCGCGGGCGCGCATCATGCGGTCCACCAGGTCGATCACCCGGGCGGCGCAGACCAGCGCGTCCCGCCGGGTGCTGGGCGGCGTCGTGCCGGCGTGGCTGTCCTGGCCGGTGGCGACCGCGTCATACCAGACCTGCGCCTGGCCGCCGGTCACGATGCCGACCTGCTTGCCCTCCCGCTCCAGGATCGGGCCTTGCTCGATGTGCAGCTCGAAGTAGGCGTCGGCGGGGAAGGGGCGGGCAGGTTCCGGGCCGCGGTAGGCGATGCCGTCCAGCGCCGCGCCGACCGTCGTGCCCTCGGTGTCCGTCAGCGCCTCCATCGCCGCCTGCTCATACACCCCGGCCCAGACGCCGGACCCCATGAGGCTGTGGCCGAAGCGGCTGCCCTCCTCGTCGGTCCAGTTCACCAGCTCGACCGGCGCCTCCGTCGCGATGCCGAGGTCGTTCAAGCTGCGCATCACCTCAAGCCCGGCCAGCACGCCCAGCGCGCCGTCGAACTTGCCGCCGGAGGGCTGGCTGTCCAGATGGCTGCCGAACAGCACCGGCAGGCGGGCAGGGTCCTGCCCGGCGCGGCGGGCGAACATGTTGCCCATCGCGTCGATCCGCACCGCAAGCCCGGCCTGCTCGCACTCGGCGCGGAACCGGTCGCGCCCGGCCCGGTCCACCTCGCTTAAGGCAAGGCGCCGCACGCCGCCCTTTGCGGTCGCGCCGATCTCGGCCATCGCCATCAGGCTGTCCCATAGCCGCCGGCCGTCGATCCGCTGGTTCGTGGCGCTCATTCCATGCCGTCCATCGTTGTCGTCTGATCTGATCGCGGCCATCATGCCCGCCAACCCGCCGCCCGCAAACCCCGGAGACCTCCCTTGGCGCACGCCCTGCCGACCGCTCCCGCCATCCTGCGCAACACCATCCTGGACCGGGAGGCGGTGTGGCAGGCCCGGGTGGACCTCGCCGCCTGCTTCCGCGCCGCCAGCCGGATGGGCCTGCACGAGGGCATCTGCAACCACCTGTCGGCCATGGTGCCGGGGTCGGACGCGCTGTTCCTGGTGAACCCGTATGGCTGGGGCTTCCACGAGGTCACGGCGTCCCGCCTGCTGGTCTGCGACTTCAACGGCAACGTCGTCGCGGGCGTGGGCGTGCCGGAGGTGACGGCATTCTATATCCACGCCCGCATCCACCTGCGCCTGCCCCGCGCCCGGGCGGCGTTCCACACCCACATGCCGAACGCCACCGCGCTGGCGATGCTGGAGGGCGAGCCGCTGGCCTATGCCGGGCAGAGCGCGCTGAAGTTCCTGGGCCGGGTCGTCGTCGATGACAACTACAACGGCCTGGCGCTGGACGAGGCGGAGGGCGACCGCATCGCCGCCAGCATGGGCGAGGCCGATGTGGCGTTCATGCGCAACCACGGGATCATGGTGCTGGGCCGCAGCGTCGCCGAGGCCTGGGACGACCTGTACTACCTCGAACGCGCGTGCGAGGCGCAGCGCCTGGCGATGTCCACCGGGCGGGCGCTGCGGCGGGTGCCGCCGGCGGTGGCGGAGGCGACGGCCCGGCAGATGCGGGAGGCCGGGGACGA
>CAHJXG010000380.1 GCA_903644035.1 Rhodospirillales bacterium | reverse complement strand
CGTCCCCCGCGGCGGCGACCGTGCGCCGTCCGGCTTCGGCGCCCCGCGCGGCGCCGCACCGACCGGGCCGGAGACGGGCGCCGTCGTGAAGTGGTTCAACGCCGAGAAGGGGTTCGGCTTCGTCGAGCTGGAAGGCGGCGGCGGCGATGCGTTCCTGCACATCAGCGTGCTGTCCCGCGCCGGCCACCAGACCGTGCAGCCCGGCGCCGCGCTGCGCGTCATGGTCTCGCCGGGGCAGAAGGGGCCGCAGATCGCCGAGGTGCTGCGGGTGGACGAGAGTTCGGCCGCGCCGCAATCCTCCGTGCCGTCCTACGCCGCCGAGCGTCCGCGCCCGGCGGCCCGTACGCCGGTCGATGCCAGCATGGCCGTCGAGCTGCGCGGGACGGTGAAGTGGTTCAACGCCGAGAAGGGCTTCGGCTTCGTGATGCCCGACGGCGGCGGCAAGGACGTGTTCGTGCACATCTCCGCGCTGAACCGCGGCGGCTTGAGCGGCCTTGAGCCGAACCAGACCGTGAGGATGCAGGTGGCTGACGGCCGCCGCGGGCCGGAGGCGGTCTCGGTCGAGGCTGCCTGACGGCGTGAGCCTGGCTTGGCGCCGCGGCAGCCGACGTAGGGCTGCCGCGGCGCTGGGCATCCTTCTTGCCACCGGCGCCGCGGGCCTGCCTGGCCTCGGGCCGCAGGAGGCGAGGGTTCCGGTGGATGGCAGGGCCGTGCCTTGGGCCGCGGTGGTCCGGGTGCAGGTGCCGGGCGTCTCGCGCTGCACCGGCTTCCTGATCGGGCCGCAGACCGCTGTGACCGCGGCGCATTGCCTGTATGGCCGTCGTATTGGCCATTTCATGCCGCCTTCGTCCGTGCATGTGCTGCTGGGCTATGCCAATGGCGACTACACGCAGCACATCCTGGCATCCTCGTTCCAAATCGGCGATGGCTACGCGCCGTTGCAGCCGGCGGGACAGGGCACGGATTTGGCGGTCATCACACTGGCGAAAACCGTTGGCAGCCCCGGTGCCGTCTTGGCGCTCGCGGACGGGCCGGTTCCCCGGGGTGCCCGGCTGATGGCCGGCGGGTTCAGCCAGGACCGCGCCGAACGGCTGCTGGCCGACGTGTCCTGCACGGCTTTGGGCTACCGGGCCGGACCGGCCGGGCCTCTCCTCGTGCATGACTGCGCCGGCACTCGTGGCACCAGCGGCGGCCCGGTGCTGATGCAGGCGCCGGACGGGGGCTGGCGCGTGGTGGGCGTGCAGGTCGCCGGCAATGTTGCCGATGCCGGCGGCGTGGCGGTTCCAGCCGCGTCCATCCGCCCGCTGCTGCCGCACTCCTAGGCCAGCCGGCACCGCCCCGCGTTGCGCGGGCGGGCGGCGCGTGGGAAGCTGGCGGAATGTCTGACGCTGCGCCGCTGCCGCTTGCCCGCCTGGTGGTCCTCGACCTGACCCTGGCGCGCGCCGGGCCGACCTGCGTGCGGCACCTGGCGGATTGGGGCGCCGACGTGATCCGCATCGAGCCGCCGGGCACCGAGGGCGCCGAGGACATCGCCGGCGACCGCGACGGGCCGGACTTCCAGAACCTGCACCGCAACAAGCGCCTGATCCAGCTGAACCTGAAATCGCCGGCTGGCCTGGCCGCGTTCATGCACCTCGTGGCCGGTGCGGACGTGATCGTGGAGAACATGCGCGCGTCGGTGAAGGGCCGGCTCGGCATCGCCTGGGACGACGTGCATGCGGTCAATCCGCGGCTGGTCTATGGCAGCATCAGCGGCTTCGGGCAGGACGGCCCCTACGGCGCCCGCGCCGGGGTGGACCAGATCGCGCAGGGCATGAGCGGCCTGATGAGCATCACCGGGCTGCCGGGCCAGGGACCGGTGCGGGCGGGCATCCCGGTGGCCGACCTCACCGCGGGCAACCTGCTGGCGCTCGGCATCATGGTGGCGCTGTTCGAGCGCGAGCGGACCGGCGTCGGCCGCTGGGTCACGACGTCGCTGCTGGAGGCGCAGACATTCATGCTCGATTTCCAGGCGGCACGCTGGCTGATGCGGGGCGAGGTGGCGGGCCAGGCCGGCAACGACCACCCGACCGGCATCCCGACCGGTGTGTTCCCGACCGCCGACGGGCACATCAACATCGCCGCCAGCTCCGCCCGGCTGTGGACGCGCTTCTGCGAGGCCATCGGCCGCCCGGAGTGGACCCGGCACGAAGGCTGGAGCACGCAGGCCGGACGCAGCGCCAACCGTGCCGCTGTCAACGCCGCCATCGGCGAGGTCACGCGGACCCGGCCCGCCGCGCATTGGATCGAGTTGTTCGAGCATAACGGCATCCCGGCCGGGCCGATCTACTCGATCGACCAGACCTTCGCCGATCCGCAGGTGCGTCATCTCGGCCTGGCGACCCCGGTCGAGCACCCACGCCTGGGCCGATTCGACGTGGTCGCCTCGCCGCTCACCCTGTCCGGCGTGTCGAAGGCGGTGCGCAGCCCGACGCCGGACGCAGGGGCGCACACAATGGAGGTGTTGCGGAACCTCGGCTACGGCGAGGCGGAGATCGAAGAGCTGCGCCGGCAGGGGGCCATCAGCGGCCTGTAGGGGCCGCGGATGT
>CAHJXG010000379.1 GCA_903644035.1 Rhodospirillales bacterium | reverse complement strand
GTGACTGGAGTTCAGACGTGTGCTCTTCCGATCTCAGCGTCGCCGGCGGGTTCCTGGCGCAGTCGCGCGACGCCGGGCGGCCCCTGCCGGCGTCGCTTCGCGTCGTGACCCGGCGCGCGCCCACCCCGGCGGAGCTGGCCGACCTGGTGTTCGCCTTCCGCGTCTGCAAGCACGTCAAGTCGAACGCCATCGTCTACGCCAAGGGCCATGCCACGGTCGGCATCGGCGCCGGGCAGATGAGCCGGGTGGACAGCGCCCGCATCGCCGCCTGGAAGGGTGCCGAGGCCGCCCGTGCCGCCGGGCTGCCCGAGCCGCTGACCCGGGGCAGCGTCGTGGCGTCAGACGCCTTCTTTCCCTTCGCCGACGGCCTGGAGGCCGCCATCGCCGCCGGGGCCGCCGCGGTGATCCAGCCCGGCGGGTCGATGCGGGACCCTGAGGTGATCGCGGCGGCGGACGCGGCGGGCGTCGCGATGGTGCTGACGGGGATGCGCCACTTCCGGCACTGACCGGCCCCTGCTCAGCCGAGGCTCTGCAAGGGCGCCAGCCTCACCAGGGCCGACTGCGTCGCCGTGTCGTTCGCGAACACGAAGGCGTCGGACGCGAAGCTGCCGGCGATGTGGATGACGTCCGTGCCCGCGGCGCCGGTGCCCTGGTCCCGCGTGAAGATCGACAGGTCGCCGGCGTTGCCCGCCTCTTGCTGGAAGAACGTGCCGGTCACCGTGGTGTGCTCAAGCCGCAAGGAGGAGGCCGGGCCGCCCGGCAGGGAGGTGATGATGCCGGCGACCGTCCCCATGAAGCGCATGGGCTGGTCCAGCTGCAGCGTGCCCCCGTCCAGCCGCACGGTCTGCTCGGCCGAGACGGCGCCGTCAAGCTCGATCACCACGCCGAACGAGGTGGGCGCCGAGACGCTCTGGATCGTGCCGGCGCCCGCGAGGTCGGCGTGGATCGCGAACTGGATCACGCTGGACAGCGACAAGGTGCCCGTGTTGGTCACGGTCGAGCCGGGCGAGCCGTTGACCACGAACGAGGACGCAAGGCCAAGGCTGCCGCCGTTCAGGTTGAGCGTGGCATCGCCGTCCAGGTTCACCGCCAGGACGCCCGGCGCGACCCGCCCGCCCCAGCTCAGCCCGTTCTCGATCGTGACGGTCCCGGTGACGTCGAGGATGCCGGAGCTGGAGATCGCCTGGGGGTTGATGGACGACCTCGGCACGACCGTGCCGATGGAGCCGTCCTGGATCGCCAGGGTGGCCGGGGCGGCCTGGGTGCCGCTGAAATCGACGGTGACGCCGGACAGCTGCCCGCCTTGCGCCGTGAACGTGCCGCCCGTGAGGACCAGCGTGTCGCCGGGGTTGACGCCGGGCTGCGGCGCAGGGCTGCCGTTCCAGACGACGGTGGACCCCGGGTCGGTCAGGCCGAAGCTCTGCGGCCCGCCTGCGTTCAGCACCAGGCTGGCGCCGCTCACCGCCACGCCGTTGAAGGTGGCGCCGTCCACATAGAGGTTGCGGTCGGTGTCGGGCGTGCCGTCCCAGGCGTCGTTGAGGAAATCGACCGTGACGGTGTGCGGCCCGGCCGCCCAGTTGCCGAGCACGTTGACCGTGTCGGACTGGCCGCCGCCATGCAGCGACGCGGCAGTCAGGATGCCGCCGACCTGCTGGCCGTCCACGCTGACCGTGAACTGCGCATCGCCCTGGTAGGCGTCCTCGCTCACCTTGAGCGCCAGCGTGTCCGAGCCGGAGCCGACCGTGGCGGGGCCGGTCGCGGGCGGCAGCGGCGTGCCGTCGATGACGTCGAAGCTCACCGGGCCGGCTGAGAACAGCACCTGCGCCGCGCCATCGACCGGCACCCCGTCATAGGCGGCGCCGTCCACGTACAGGTTGCGGTCGGTGTCGGGCGTGCCGTCATAGGCGTCATTGAGGAAATCGACCGTGACGGTGTGAGCGCCCGGCGCCCAATCCCCGAGCACGCTGACCGTGTCGGACGGGCCGACACCGTGCACCGAGGTCGCCGTCAGGAGGCCGCCCGCCTGCTGGCCGTCCACGCTGACCGTGAACTGCGCGTCGCCCTGGTAGGGGTCCTCCGATAGGCCGAGCACCAGCCTGTCGGCGCCGGAACCGATTGAAACGTCACTCATGAGACCTCCTCCACGCCGTGCCGTCGCCCGGGTCGCGCCGATTGCGCAACCGCGGCCACCCGTCATGAGCGCGCCTCTCTCGCACGCATCGTTTCAAAGACCAGCGACAAAGGTCACGCGGTCCGATGAAAAGAAGTTGTTTTGACAATGTTCAGCATCCGCATCTCCGCCTTGTACTTCCCAGCGATTTGCGGCATCTCTGGCCCATGGCCCATGTTGCGCTCGGCTGGCAGGACCGAATCGACGGCTACGTCCGGCAAACCGGCTTTCCCCGCAGCCTGTTCGTGGCAGGGGATGGCCGGGTGGTCGGAACCTGGATCATGGGCAACGACTACCGGGTCAAATCCAGCTACTACGGCGGCTACCCCGCCGGCTACCTGCGGCGGGTGCGCGCCCTGTTCCCGGACAAGCGGCGCGTCCTGCACCTGTTCAGCGGCAAGGTCGATCTGGCCGCCTGCCCCGGCGACACCGTCGATTTCAACCCCGCGCTGAACCCCACCTACCTCGACGACGCGCAGAGCCTCGCCGCCGTACCGCTCCACCGCTACGACCTGGTGCTCGCCGACCCGCCCTACAGCGTCGAGGATTGCGAGCACTACGGCACGAGCATGGTGAAGCGGAACCGGGTCATGCGGGCGCTGGCGGGGCTGCCGGCGGGGGCGCACGTGGTCTGGCTCGATCAGGTGCTGCCGATGTACCGCAAGGACACCTTCACGGTCGAGGCCGTGATCGGCATGGTCAAGAGCACCAACCACCGGTTCCGGGTGGTCACGATCTTCAGGCGGTGATCGCGTCCGGCCCGCCCTCCGCCGCCGCGCGCATCGCCGCCCACACGGCGGCGACGTCCGCGCGTTCCGTCGGCTCCGCGCCGATGGAGACCCGCACCATCCAGCGGCCATCGACGGTCGCGGGGGTCAAATAGGCCACGCCGGACCGGTTGACCCGCTCCGCCCAGGCGCGCGTGTGCGCGTCGAGGGCGTCGCCCTCCAGACCCGCCGGCGCGTGCCGCACACAGACCGTCTGCAGCGGCACCGGCGCCACCACCACCCAGCCCGGCGTCGCCGCCACCTCGGCGGCGAGCCAGGCCGCGTTGGCGATGTCGCGGCGCAGCCGGGCGGCCAGGCCCTCGATGCCCTGCTCGCGGATCATGAACCACAGCTTCAGCGCCCGGAACCGCCGGCCGAGCGGGATGCCCCAGTCGCGCAGGTTGCGCACCCGGTCGTCGACGCCGCTTTGCAGGAAGCTCGGGTTGGTCGACATCACCCGCACCAAATGCCCGGGGTCGCGCACGTAATACAGCGAGCAGTCGAACGGCGCGCCCAGCCACTTGTGCGCGTTGACGACGATGCTGTCGGCGCCCTCGACGCCGTCCCACAGGCACCGCCTCTCCGGCAGGATCATGGCGCTGCCGGCCATCGCGGCATCGACGTGCAGCCAGACGCCATGGCGCGCCGCGACGTCGGCGATGCCGGCCACCGGGTCGATGGCCGTGGTCGCGGTCGTGCCGGTGGTGGCGACGATGGCGGCCGGCAGCAGCCCGGCGCGGCGGTCCCCCGCGATCATCGCCTCCAGCGCGTCCGGCCGCATCGCGAGATCGGAAGAGCA
>CAHJXG010000378.1 GCA_903644035.1 Rhodospirillales bacterium | reverse complement strand
GCCGCCGATCGGCACCGGCGGCACGTAGGAGGGCGCATCGCTCATCCGCCCGCGCATGTAGGGGTCGAGCGACAGCCAGATGGTCCGCAGCAGCGCCTGGCCCGGACCCGGCGTCGGCATCGGCCCCTGCTCCATGCGGAAGTCGCTCTCTTGCGGCTCCCCCTCCGGGCGGCGGGCGAGGACCAGGCGTTGGTTTTCGGCGTGCGGCATGGCGGCCTCCTGGATTCGTCGCGCGACGATAACGGGAATTAACCAGGCCGCAACCAAAACCGCGCATTATTCCAATTACAGACGCCACAACCTTTAATAGAGACAATTTTGGCTATGCAACCCAATCCTGGCACGATAGGCCGCAACCTGCGAAGCGCGGTGTCGCTCGTGGACCAGCTCGCGCCGGGCGGCAGCCTTGAATGGGTCGTCAGCGGGTCCGGCCTGGGCGGCATCGCCGATCTTCGCCTGCTGGACACACTGGGCGACGGGCAGCGTATGGACACGGCATTCCGTCCGCAGGTGGTGATCCGCCGCGGGTCCGTCACGCTGTTCAGCGGCGATCTGCAGGGTTGGTCAGGCCTGCGCAGCGCGGACACGGCGGCGACCGCCATCAACTTCGACCTGGCGCCTACCTTGCGCGCGGCCGGGCTGACCGGCGGCGTGCCGGATGACAGCACGGTCACCGTCACCTTCCACAGCGTCATCGCGTCGATGTATGCGGCGTTGCAGGCGCCGGCGCTGGGCCGGGTGCTCGGCCAGGGCGACCTGCTGCGCAACACCGCCGTGTTCGGCGGCACCCTAGCCGGCGTGCCGTCCAGCAGCGAGCCAACGGTCGCCTCGCTCTCCTTGCCGTCCAGCGTGCTCTCAACGTCGATCTATGCGGTGAACGGCGTGCTGACGGCGGGGACGGCGCACGCGGCGTTCGGCGACATCGTGACCTACCGCATCCAGCTCGGCCTGCCGCTGACGGCCGCGCACCGCGTCCAGCTGACCGTTGCCTTCCCGGGGTTGACGGGTCCCTTCGTGTTCGACGCCGCCGGCACCAGGGGAGGCCCGCCCAGCGGCCACGCCCAGTTCGGGCCGGGCGGGACCTACACCGCGACCCAGCCCTCGGTGGCCATGGCGAGAGACGCGGCCGGGAACCCGGTGCTCCGGTTTGACTTCGGCGACATCCTGCCTGTGGGCGGCACCCGCCCCGGCACCATCGACCTCCTGGTCTCCGCCCCGCTGACGCCCGGCGCGCCGCTGATGGCGACGGTGACGGAGACGGAGGCAAACTCGTTCGGGACCCAGACCACGGTGACGGCCGCGACGGCCGCCATCGCCCTCAATGAGCCGTCACTGCACATCCAGACCGCGACGCTCTACGCCTCGAATGACCACGCCAACTGGACCGGGACCGGCGGCCCGTTCGGCTACAGCCCGGAGTTCGATCAGTTCGGCGGCATCATCAGCAGCGCCGGGCTGGCGACGGAACCGTTTGCCGACCAGCTGCGCGACATCGACGCGGGGGACGACGTCACCTTCGTCATCGCCGTGGAAAACCTGATGCCCGGCGCCAAGGCCTACGACGTGCTGGTGCGCGCCGGGCTGCCGGACGGATTCATGGCGCTGGACGGGGATGCCAGCATCACCGTCTCGGACGGGGCCGGGACGCCGCTCGCCTACTCCGGCAACCTGTTCGACCCGCGGGGCGGCATCCTGCTGGACGCGCGGACGCCCATCGGCGGCTTTGACGCCGACAGCGGCCAGAACATCCTGCTGATCACCTACACGCTCCGCAGCACGGACCGGCTGGACCTCAGCGTGCCCCATGTCAGCACGGCGCAGATCGTCAGCTACGCGACCGAGCCTGGCTGGGCCAACCGCGCGCCGCTGGCCCCTGCCGCCGCGAACACGGCCACGACCGGGGCGACCAATCTCCAGCACAGCATCGGCATCGCCCTGCTCTCGACCGGCAACCCGAACGGCGCCAGCCCGCTGCTGGCGCTCGGCGGGACCGCGACGTTCCGGTTGACCGCCACCCTGCCCGAAGGATTGAGCCGCGGGCTGGACCTCTCGATCGTGCTGCCGGCCTGGCTCACCGCAGTCTCGGCCCGCGTCGTGGCGGTGGGCGCCAACATCACCCCGCAGACCCGGGCGGCCGACGGCCATGGCGGGATCGCCTTTGGCGACACGCTGAATGCGCCGGATGGGCAGGACACGGCGGCCGACCAGGTGCAGATCGAGGTCACGGTCCGTCCGGACCGCCTCCCGTCCGGCCCCGCCCCGCACACGCAGACGATCCAGGCCGCGGTCAGCATCGGTGCGCCGGGACAGGTGAGCACGGTGACCGGCAACGTCGTCGTGGGCGTCGCTGACCCGATTCCACCCACCATCACCCAGGCGTTCGTCGGCACGGGCGCGCTGGCGAACGGGCAGGTCGCGACGCTGCGCCTCACCGTGACGCTGCCGCCCGGCTTCAGCAGGGATCTGCGCATCCTGGACAGCCTGCCGGCCGGCCTCACCTACGTGCCGGGTTCGGCGCGTGTCGTGCAGGCCGGCGGAGTCGCGTCGCACGGCGCCGCCACGCTGTCCGCGCCCTCGGAGCAGCGGGGGGGAGCGCTGCTCACCCTCGATTTCGGCGCGGTCGATGCGCTGGCATCGACGAACCGCCAAGTCATCATCGAGTTGCAGGCGCAGGTGGCGGCCGCGGTCGGCACGACGCTGATCAACTCGGTCACGGCGGATAATGGGTATGCTTCCGCCGTGGCTGCCGCCTTGGGTGCGTCGGTTGCGAACACGGCGCCGGTGCTGAGGGGTCTTCCGGCCGTCAGCACCGCGCGGGACGACGCGGCGATGCTGCCGTTTGCCGGAATCGTGGTGGCCGATCCCGATGCCGGGCAGCAGCAGACGCTGCAGATCACGCTCAGCGACCCGGCCAACGGCGTCCTGACCTCCGGCGTCGGCGGCTATGATCCCGTGGCCGGGGTGTATACCGTGACGGGCACCGCTGACGTCGTCATGGCCGCCGCGGCCGGGCTGCGCTTCGTGCCCACCCGCCGCCAAGCCAGCCCCGGCCAGCAGGTGCCGACGGAGTTCCGCGTTCAGCTCCGTGACAGCAGCGGCGCCGGTAGCCCGGCCACGGTGACCCGGGTGGTGACCACGGCGGCCAATACCGCCCCGGTCATCCGCAACGCGGCGCCGGGCCAGGCGATGGTGCCAGGCGCGCAGGCCCGCCTGTTCAGCGGCCTGCTGCTGCAAGACCCCGATGTGGGCCAGACCGAGACGCTGACCATCCGGTTTGCCAATCCCGCCATCGGCACGCTGCGCGGTCCGGGTCCAGGGCACTACGACGCCGTGACCGGCCTCTATACCTCGACGGGCACGCTCGCGGCGCTTATGGCCGAGGCCGCGGGGCTGGTGTTCAGCGCGGGCGGCCGTCCGGGCGAGACCTTCGTCAGCGTCAGGATCGATGACGGCGCGGGCGGCGTCGCCCAGGACACCACCGTAATCACCGTCTCGGCCGACGTGCCGTCCATGCTGTCAGCGGGCAGTGTGCCGGCACCGTTTGTGCCGACGATGCTGCCGGCGCAGCTTTTCGCCGGGTCGTCGCCGGTCAACGCCGTGGCAGTGCCGGCGGGGTCGAGCCTGCTTGCCGGGACTGCGGGTCGTGACGTCTATTTCGTGGATGGCAACGTGGCGGGAGTGCAAGGCGACACGCTGACCGGGTTTGGCGGTGGCGACGCGGTGGTGCTTTGGGGGTTCCGGGCAGGCACTTCGGCCTACAGCTGGTCGAACATGGACACCCCGGCCGGCACTGTCGGCCGTGTGCTGCGGGCGGACGTTCTTGGCGCCGACGCCGCGACGACGGCCCTAAGCTTCGTTGGAAGGACTGCCGACGACACCGACCGCTTCGCCGTCAGCAGTGGGCGGTATAACGGCGTTGATTTCCTCTCGATCGTGTCGCCGCGTTGATTAAGCCGCAGCCTTATTACAAATAGATTTATGACACGGTGACACGTGGATTTGATCAAAGTCTCATATCGTGCGCTATGTCTTCTATTGGACGTAACGCCCGGCATCGCCCAATGCCGCTTGCAACATCTGCGTCATGGCTGTTTTGATCGCTGTTGGATCGGAGGCTTGGGCGAAATTGGTTGGCGCGGAAGCGCATGCCTGCAGCGCGATAGCCATCTTCGAAGTGCTAACGCCATTCGTATCGTTAAGATAAGGCAACAAGTCAGTATTGAACAATAACACAAAATCAAGCGGACTTGTAACGAAAGTGGTATAGAGGACATAAACGTTATAGCCTAGGCTCTTCATCGCGGCACAGTCATCGGGATTGAGGGGACCCTTGGTATCAGGAACGTGCCGCTTAGGTTCAATGTCCACTAACCCGTCGGTAACGATGATGAGCGCCTTTTTTCGGCGCTCCGTAGATGACCCATCCCCGGCCCGTGTGCTCTTTTTGGCTAAATCGCTCATTGCACTCGGAAAATCAGTATTCGCCATATCCTCGACCACAGGCGTTTTGATATTCTTTGCTGCGGCTGCGCCAGACTCTAAATCAATGCTAGAGGGGTAGACCTGCAGCAGCGCGCTATTTACTGGAGAATCGTTAGTAGGCAAATTGTTTGTTAATGCGCTACTAAATGTGTAAATACTTACAGCAAACTGATCTACAATCTTCCTTTGGTCTTTCATTTGCTTTATGGCCGATGCCACAGCGTCTTGTAGGACATCAAAGCGAAGCTGGATACCATTGGTCTTTGCTAGTCCATAGTAGTCATTGTTGTTTTTATCCCAGTGACAGGCAAACGCACAGGGCTTGTTACCAAGATCTGCAGGTTTAATCACATGGCTTAGGAAGTATGGTAGAGTGAGAGCGCCTAACTTCTTAACGCCATCCTGAGTCGCCGCGACTAGCATTGAGGACGAGTTGTCGAGCAGGAACGTGACCGAGACATAAGCAGTCGTGGTGATGGTAGCGCTGGACGAGCCACCGACCGCGACTGTGGTAATCCCAAAAAGCGGGGCAAGGAAAGGGGCCACGGTGCTCTGATAGGTAACCTGCGCGGAGAACACTGCGCCAGATTGCGTCACCGTCACCGAGGGGGTTGGCACCGCTGGTCCCAGCACGGAGCTGGCCTGGCTCTTGAACCATTCCGTACCCGTCTTCTTGCCAGTGTTGATGTAATCGGCATCCCCGGCGCTGAAAGCGTCCGCAGCTCCCTTGGCTGCTGCCAACGCCGCCGCATCAGACGCAGCGTTCAACTGCGTCTTGGCCTGGGTGGCGTAGCCGAGGTCCACGGCGATGCCGATGATCCCGATGATCGGGATCACCGTCACGGCGAACATGAGCGCCACGCCGGCGTCGCGGTCTCTCAGGCAACGCTGCACGAGATGTTTCATCGGCCGGCTCCGGTCCATGGCATCAGATAAATCCCGGACAAACGTCAGTATTCCTTCCGACGTTGTCCTTGTCATACTGAACGTAATCCGTCGGCTTCCCGGCTCGCGGCGGCAGGAACGACGTGCGCTGGAACGTGACCGGCCCGGTGATGAAGCCGCTGAACAACGGCTGATAGGTGTAGGTTACGTCGGCGACCACGACCGAGGTGACCGTGGTCATGCCCCAGATCGGCAGGTTGCTCATGGTCGCAGGCTCGGTCGGCGCCACCTGCGTCACGACGCCACAGGGCCGCCGGACCTTCAGGCCCAATGGCAACGTGGTGCTCCAGGCGGTGTTGGCGACGTAGGTGCAGCCGCTCTTTGCCACGCAGCCGGGCGGGGTTGCAACGAGCACGATGGCTGACAGCGTGACCGAATATTCGCTGGTGTCCACGCCGGACTTCAGCCTGGGCATGATGGCATAGATCGCGGTCTGCGCCTGATAGGCCTGCTGGGTGGTCAGCGAGATCGTCTGGTCCGGCTGCACGGCCTGCTCGGTCGCGATCTGCACGATTTCCTGCGCGGTGCTGGTGACTTGGCGCATGGCGATGAAGATCTGGGTGACGTCATACGTGCCGGCCAGGATCAAGAACATCACCGGCGCGATCAAGGCGAACTCCAGGGCCGGCGTACCCGACCGGTCGCGCAGCAGAGCCGACGCCAGGCGGCATCCGCCGCGGATCGGCCTGGACGCCGTCTGGCAAAGCGAACGCGTCATCCCGTCAGCATCCAGCCGGCGCGGCGGAGGTGGTCGGGAAGTTCTCGTTGATGAACGCGGTCGATGACAGCGTGACGTGGACGAAGCCATCGGCCGAGGCGGTCGCCATGGCGGGGATGATGGCGGCGATCAGGCTCGGCGAGGTGTAGATCGCCTGCACCAGCATCAACTCGTTGGGCCTGCCGGGGCAATACCGATAACTGGTGGTGTCAAGCTGTCCGGACGAGTTCATCGGCATGGTACCGGAAACGGCCGTGTAATAGTCGGTGGTGACCGGCAGGATGTTCATTGCAATTGATGAGCACGGCAACAGCCCGGACACCGCTGGACATAGATACTTGTCTTGAAAGTCCGCAGCGGTGCGTGCACTCTGGGCAACGCCGATCTGGAGCTGCCGTGCCGCCGTCTGCACGCCATAATCCAGCGATACCTGCGCGAAGAAATCGTAACCAAGCTCCACAAGGAAAAGGAGCATGGTGAGCATCGGCAGCGACACCACGGCGAACTCAAGCGCCGCACCCCCGCGCCGGTCGCGACAGAGGATGGCCAGCCCACCGTGCCGGGTGCGCCGCGCCATCGCTCAGCGCGCCGACGCGGTGACGATGCGCGGCATCTGAACCCAAGAGCGCGGCATGGAAACCACCATCGACACCAGGGTTGGGCCGGATGAGGCTGGGGCGGTGATCTCTCCCGCCGGCCCCCAGATGCGGATGCCGGCGACGACCGTGCGGCTGGCCACGGCCGGCGCCGGCGTGCCGCGCCAGGACGCCAGCACCAGGTCGCGATAGGGCGCGCCCAGCGCCTCGGTCCGGGAATGGTAGGCCGCCACCGCTGGCTCCCACGCGCCGAGTTCTGCCCGCAGCGAGGCCAGGAAGCGGGCGGCGGCATGGGCGTTGATCAGCGGGTCGAAGCCGCTGGCGAGGTTGGCAAAGGCGTTGGGATGATGCAGCAGGTTGATCTGGAAGCAGCCGATGTCGATGGACTGCACGCCTGTGGCCTGCAGCGCCTGCACCGCGGCGATCGCGTCCTCGGCGCTGGCGGGAAAGCGGCCGGCGCCGCCGGACTGGATGGCGAAGGGCCAGGGTGCCCGCGCGCCCGCCGCATCGGTGCGCCCGCTCTCGACGAGGCCGATGGCCAGCAGCAACCCTGCGGGAATCCCGGCAGCTCCCTCCGCCACCGCCGCCGCCTGGGCGCAGGACATGGCGGCAGCGCGGCCCGTAAGAGCCGCCAACATCGCCAGCACGACCGCCAGACCGGTGCGGGCCGGGCGTGATGCCAGGGCGCCGATCAACGCCGCAACGCCTCGAAGCCGTCCAAGGTGCCACGCAGCTTCTCGGCTGACATGTCGGTGGCCAGCACCGCCGAAGCCTCCGCGCGGCGCCCGTCGAGCGCCAGCGCCAG
>CAHJXG010000377.1 GCA_903644035.1 Rhodospirillales bacterium | reverse complement strand
CGACCCGGCGCGCGCTGCCCATCGAGCCGTTGCCGACGCGGGCCGTCATCCTGACCGGCGTGGTGCGCGGCTTAGACATGCTGCCGGACGGGCGCCGGGTCACGCTGTCCGACGTGCGGCTGGAGCCGGACAGGCCGCCGCTCGCACGGCTGGTGCGGGTCCGCCTGCACCGGTTCGACATGGCCGCGATGGGCGCGGGCGACCGGGTGCGGATACGGGCGCTGGTCCGGCCGCCCTCCTCCCCGGCGTTCCCCGGCGCCTGGGACCTGCAGCGCGATGCGTTCTTCTCGGGCCTGGGCGGGTCCGGCTACGCGCTGAACCCGTCCGAGGTGCTGGAGCGGGCGCCGCCCCAGGGCAGCCCGGCGATGCTGCAGGGCGTGCGCGACTGGATCGCCGGACGGGCGATGGCGGGGTTGCCGGGGCCGGCCGGCGCGGTCGCGGCGACCTTGCTGACCGGCACGACGACGGCGATCCCGCAACGGGACCGCGAGGCGTTCCGCGACTCCGGCCTGGCGCATCTGCTGGCCGTGGCCGGCCTGCATATCGGCATCGTCATGGGCGTGGCCATGGGCGCGACCCGGCTGGCGCTCGCGCTGTCGGAGCGCGCCGCCCTGCATTGGCCGATCAAGGCGATCGCCGCCGGGGTAGCGCTCGGGGTCGGAGGGGGATACCTGCTGCTGACCGGGGCGCACCTGCCGATCATGCGCAGCTTCGCCATGGCGTGCCTGGTGACGCTGGGCCTCGTGCTGGGCCGCCGGGCGCTGTCGCTGCGCGGGCTGGCGATGGCGGCGGCGGCGCTGATGCTGCTGGCGCCGAACGAGGTCGTGGGCGCGAGCTTCGGCATGAGCTTCTCCGCCGTCCTGGCGCTGATCGCCGGGTATGAGGCGCTGCGGCCGCTGCTGGCGCGGCTGCACGGTGGCGGCTGGGGACGGCGCGTCGTCTCGCACGTGGTGGCGCTGGCGCTGACGAGCATGCTGGCAGGCACCGCCTCGGCCCCGTTCGGCGCCTACCATTTCGGCCATTTCCAGCTTTATTTCATCGTCGCCAACATGGCCGCCGTGCCGCTGACCGCATTCTGGGTGATGCCGCTCGGCCTGGTGGCATTGGCGCTGATGCCGCTTGGGCTTGAGTGGCTGGCGCTGACGCCAATGGGATGGGGGGTCGAGGGCATGCTGTGGATCGGCCGCACCGTCTCCGACTGGCCGGCGGCCACCCTGCCGGTGCCGCACATGCCGGCCTGGGGGCTTTGCGTGTTCAGCCTGGGCCTGGCCTGGCTCGGGCTGTGGCGGTCGCGGATGCGGCTCGCCGGGATTCCGGTCATGCTGGTGGGGCTGCTGTCGCCCCTCGCGGCGCCGGCGCCCGACATCCTGCTCTCGTCCGAGGCGCGGCTGATCGCCATTCGGGCTGACCGCTACTACCTGATGTCGCAGCCCGGCGCGTCCAAGTTCGTGCAGGATGCCTGGCAGAACCAGATTGCGGCCGGGCCGCTCGTGCCGGTGCGGACGGGGGAGCCTGCGTCATGCGGCCCCAACGCCTGCCGCGTGCAGCGGGACGGGCATACGGCCAGCGTCACCCGAGGCCACGCGCCGCCCGACTGCGCCGGCATCGACCTGTTGGTGTCGGCCGAGCCGGCCCGGGGCGAGTGCCCGGCCGACATCCCCTATGTCGACCGGTTCAGCGTCTGGCGGGACGGCGCGACCGCCATCTGGATGACCGGCGCCGGCCCGCATATCCTGTCCGACCGCGCCCACCGCGGCGACCGCCCCTGGGTGCCGGGGCCGCCCACGCCGCGCCGGTCCGTGCCCAACCTGCCGATGGCGACGCCGGATGAGCTGCCGCCCGCAACGGCCGAGTGATCAGTAGCGCCGCAGCAGCGCGACCAGGCTGCCCTGCACCTTGACCCGGTCGGCTGGGAAGATGCGGATCTCGTGCCGCTGGTTGGCCGGCTCCAGCGCGACCGAGTTGCCGCGCCGGCGCAGCCGCTTCAGCGTGACCTCCGCATCGTCGATCAGCGCCACGATGATCTGGCCATTCTCCGCCACGTCGCCCTTGCGGATCACCACCGTGTCGCCGTCGAGGATGCCCGCCTCGACCATGGAGTCACCGGCCACTTCGAGCGCATAATGCTCGCCGTTGCCCAGCAGGGCCAACGGCACCTCGATCTGCGTCCCTTGGTCCCGCATCGCCTCGATCGGCAACCCGGCGGCGATGCGGCCATACAGCGGCAGGTGCACCGCCGCCGCCTCGTTGGCCGCGCGCACGGCCGGGAAGCGGCCCGAGAAATCCCCGCGGATCACATTCGGCGCGAAGGGCGCTGGCGGCGCCGCCACGGCAAGCTCCCGCCCAGCCTCGTTCGGCAGGCGCATGACCTCGAGCGCCCGGGCGCGATGATGGCGCCGGCGCAGGAAGCCCCGCTCCTCCAGAGCCGAGATCAGCCGGTGGATCCCGGATTTCGACCGGAGCTGCAGCGCCTCCTTCATCTCTTCGAAGCTGGGAGAGAAGCCGGTTGACTTCAGGTGGGTGTCAATGAAGGTCAGCAACTCGTGCTGCTTGCGCGTCAACATGGCGAAGCTCTTTCGTGCCCAGGGGCGTCAGGGGCAAAATAAAACACATATAGAACAAAAAGGCAACCCATTTCGTTCTATATTGGTTCGCCGACGCCTGTCAACCACTTCTGCGGGTGACGGCCCCGGGTGG
>CAHJXG010000376.1 GCA_903644035.1 Rhodospirillales bacterium | reverse complement strand
GGAGGCCGAGAGGGAGGTGGGCAAGATCCCGTTCTTCGTCCGCGGCAAGGCTCGGCGCAACACCGAGAAATTCGCGCTCGACCATGGCGTCATGACCATCACCGTCGATACGCTCTATGACGCAAAGGCGCATTATGGCCGTTGAGATGCTCGCCGCCCGCGCCGTCCCCATCCGCGTCGCCATCGTCACGATGGACAGCCATTTGTCCAGCGCGGCCTTCCGGGCCGAGGCCGAGCTGAGGCGCGACATCCCCGGCCTCAGCCTCAGCATCCACGCGGCCGACGAGTGGGGCGACGACGCGGGCAAGCTCGCCGAATGCCACGCCGCCATCGCGGAGGGCGACATCGTGATCGCCACGATGCTGTTCCTTGAGGACCACATCCGCGCCGTGCAGCCGGCGCTTGCGGCCCGGCGCGACCATTGCGACGCGATGATCTGCTGCATGTCGGCGGGCGAGATCACCAAGATGACGAAGCTCGGCCGCTTCGACATGTCCCAGGAGGCGTCGGGCGCGCTGGCGATGCTGAAGCGCCTGCGCGGCAAGCCGAACGGCGACAACCGGAAGTCCGGCGCCGGCCAGATGAAGATGCTGCGCCGCCTGCCGAAGCTGATGAAGTTCATCCCCGGCACGGCGCAGGACGTCCGCACCTATTTCCTCGCGCTGCAGTACTGGCTGGCCGGGTCCGAGCAGAACATGGGCAGCCTGATCCGGATGCTGGTCAGCAAGTACTCCACCGGCGAGCGCCGGGCCTTGCAGGGCAAGCTGACGGTCGCGGCGCCGGTCGAGTATCCCGAGCTGGGCCTGTATCACCCTCGCGTCCCCGGCCGCATGGTCGAGCGGCCTGATCAGTTGCCGCGCGGGGAACTCGCCGGCACGGTCGGGCTGGTGCTGCTGCGCTCCTACCTGATCTCCGGCAACGCCGCGCACTACGACGGCGTCATCGATGCGCTCGAGGCGCGCGGCCTGCGCGTCATCCCGGCGTTCGCCAGCGGCCTCGACGCCCGTCCGGCGGTCGAGGCGTTCTTCATGAAGGACGGCGTCGCGGCGGTGGACGCGGTGGTCTCGCTGACCGGGTTCTCCATGGTGGGCGGCCCCGCCTACAACGACAGCTCCGCCGCCGAGGTCATGCTCGCGAAGCTCGACGTGCCCTACGTCACCGCGCACCCGGTCGAGTTCCAGACGCTGGAGCAGTGGCAGGCGGACCCGCGCGGCCTGCTGCCGGTCGAGGCGACGATGATGGTGGCGCTGCCGGAGCTGGACGGCGGCATGTCGCCGATGACCTTCGGTGGGCGCTGCGGCCGGGCCAACACGGACCACCCCTGCCCCGGCTGCGTCGGCAAGGCGTGCTCCCGCGACATGGTCTCCCATGCCGAGCGGGCGGGCACGCTGGCGGCGCGGGTGGCGAAGCAGGTGGCGCTGCGGCGGACCGCACGGGCGGCGCGCAAGGTCGCCCTCGTGCTGTTCAACTTCCCGCCCAACGCGGGCGCCACCGGGACCGCCGCCTACCTCGCGGTGTTCCAGTCGCTGCACAACATGATGCGCGCGATGCAGGCGGCCGGGTACGACGTCGAGGTGCCGGAGACCGCGGCCGAGCTGCAGGACAGCATCCAGAAGGGCAACGCGGACCGGTACGGGACCGACGCCAACGTCGCCGTGCGCATCCCGGTGGACGACCACGTGCGTCGCGAGCCTTATCTGCCGCAGATCGAGAAAAGCTGGGGACCGGCGCCCGGCAAGGTGCTGACCGACGGCGCCAGCCTGTTCGTCATGGGCCGGCAGTTCGGCAACATCTTCGTCGGCGTGCAGCCCGGCTTCGGCTACGAGGGCGACCCGATGCGCCTGCTGTTCGAGACCGGCTTCGCCCCCACCCATGCGTTCAGCGCCTTCTACCGCTACCTCCAGCACGATTTCGGCGCCCATGCGGTGCTGCACTTCGGCACGCACGGCGCGCTGGAGTTCATGCCGGGCAAGCAGGCCGGGCTGTCCGCCGAGTGCTGGCCGGACCGGCTGATCGGCCACCTGCCGAACTTCAACCTGTATGCGTCGAACAACCCGAGCGAGGGGATGCTCGCCAAGCGCCGGGCCAACGCGGTGCTGATCAGCTACCTGACGCCGCCGGTGGCCCATGCCGGGCTGTATCGCGGCCTCCTGGACCTCAAGGCGTCGCTCGACCGCTGGCGCGCCCTGGACCCGGAGACGGAGGCCGAGCAGCGGTCGCAGCTCACCGCCCTCGTGCAGGCGCAGGCCGTCGCGGTGAACCTTGCCGACGCCGAGCCGGCCTGGACGGAGGCGGCCGGCGAGATCGACCGGCTGGGCGTCGCGTTGCTGGAACTGGAATACGCCCTGATCCCCAACGGCCTGCACGTGATCGGCGAGCCGCCGGGCGCCGGGGAGCGGGCGGAGATGCTGGACTTCGCCGGCGTCACCGAACCCGTGGAGCGCGCCCGGCTGGAGGCGCTGCTGGCCCATGACCACGAGCTGCCGGCGGTGATCCATGCGCTCGACGGCGGCTTCATCCGCCCGGCGCCCGGCGGCGACCTGCTGCGCACCACGGCGGTCCTGCCGACGGGCCGCAACCTGCACGGCTTCGATCCCTTCCATCTGCCCAGCAAGTTCGCGGTCGAGGACGGCGCGCGCCAGGCCGACCGGCTGCTGGCCCGGCACGCCGCCGACGGCCACGGCGTGCCGGAGACGGTCGCCATGGTGCTGTGGGGCACCGACAACCTGAAGTCCGAGGGCGGCCCCATCGCGCAGGCGCTCTGGCTGATGGGCGTGGAGCCGCGCTTCGACAGCTACGGCCGGCTGAGCGGCGCCACGCTGGTGCCGCTCGCGACCCTGGGCCGCCCGCGCGTCGATGTCGTCATCACCCTGTCCGGCATCTTTCGCGACCTGCTGCCCTTGCAGACCAAGCTCCTGGCGGAGGCCGCGTTGTTGGCTGCGTCGGCGGACGAGCCGCTTGAAGACAACTTCATCCGCAAGCACGCGCTGTCCTTCATCGCCGAGCATGGCGGCGACCTGGAGCAGGCGGCGCTGCGGGTGTTCGGCAACGCCGACGGGGCCTATGGCGCCAACGTCAACTCGCTGGTCGCGAGCGGCACCTGGAACGACGAGGACGAGCTGGCCGACGCCTATGTCAGCCGCAAGGGCTTCGCCTACGGCGTGTCCGGCCGGCCCGTGCGGCAGGCGGCGGTGCTGAGCCACGTGCTGGCGAGCGTCGAGGTCACCTACCAGAACCTCGACAGTATCGAGTTGGGCGTCACCACGGTGGACCACTACTTCGACACGCTGGGCGGCATCACCCGCGCGGTGCGGCGCGCCCGCGGCGGCCAGGCGGCGGCGGTCTACATCGGCGACCAGACCCGCGGCGACGGCGCGGTCCGCACCCTGACCGAGCAGGTCAACCTCGAGACCCGCACCCGGGCGCTGAACCCCAAGTGGTACGAGGGCCTGCTCAAGCACGGCTACGAGGGCGTGCGGGAGATCGAGGCGCACGTGACCAACACGCTCGGCTGGTCGGCGACCACAGGGGAGGTCTCGCCCTGGGTCTATCAGCAGCTGGCCGAGACCTACGTGCTCGACGACGAGATGCGGGCACGGATTGCCGCTCTCAACCCCAAGGCGTCCGCCAAGATCGTGAACCGCCTGATCGAGGCGACGGACCGCAACTACTGGTCGCCTGACCCGGCCACGCTCGACGCGCTGCGTCGCGCGGGCGAGGACCTGGAAGATCAACTCGAAGGCGTGGAGATGGCCGCATGACACTCGCAACACTTCCCTACCCCGTCCGCAGCAAGGTGTCCCGGCCAGAAAGCATTGGTGACGGGGACGGCAGCGTGCAGGTCCAGCTCGACCCCAACCTCAAGATCGGCACGGCCAAGGTGTTCGCGGTCTATGGCAAGGGCGGCATCGGCAAGAGCACGACCTCCTCCAACCTGTCGGCGGCGTTCAGCAAGCTCGGCAAGCGCGTGCTGCAGATCGGCTGCGACCCCAAGCACGACAGCACCTTCACGCTCACCAAGCAGCTGCTGCCGACCGTCATCGACGTGCTGGAGAGCGTGAACTTCCATTCGGAGGAGCTGCGCGTCGAGGACTTCGTGTTCCCCGGCTACAACGGCGTGATGTGCGTGGAGGCCGGCGGGCCGCCGGCCGGCACCGGCTGCGGCGGCTACGTGGTGGGGCAGACGGTGAAGCTGCTGAAGGAGCATCACCTGCTCGAAGAGACCGACGTGGTGATCTTCGACGTGCTAGGCGACGTGGTGTGCGGCGGCTTCGCCTCCCCGCTGCAGCACGCGGACCGCGCGCTGATCATCACCGCCAACGACTTCGACAGCATCTTCGCGATGAACCGCATCGTGGCGGCGATCCAGGCAAAGGCGAAGAACTACAACGTGCGGCTGGGCGGCGTGATCGCCAACCGGAGTGCGGCGACCGACCAGATCGACCGCTACAACGGGCAGACCGGGCTTTCGACGCTCGCGCACTTCCCCGACCTCGACGTGATCCGCCGCAGCCGGCTGAAGAAGAGCACGCTGTTCGAGATGGAGTCGTCGCCGGAGCTGGAGGCGGTGAAGCTCGAGTACCTGCGTCTGGCGGCACAGCTCTGGGCCGGGACCGAGCCGCTGATGGGCAGCCCGATGCGCGACCGCGAGATCTTCGACCTGCTGGGCTACGACTGATGCAGACCGCCACTTACCTCGCCCGCCGCGGCCAGCTCGAGACCTATTTCGACCGCACGGCGGCCGACGCCTGGAAGCGGCTGACCTCCGACGCGCCGGTCAGCGGCATCCGCGCGACGGTGAGGGCCGGGCGCGACCGGATGCGGGCCACGCTGATGTCGTGGCTGCCGGACGACCTCGCTGGCCGCCGGGTGCTGGACGCCGGCT
>CAHJXG010000375.1 GCA_903644035.1 Rhodospirillales bacterium | reverse complement strand
CTGGCGGCCTCGTAGCCCGCCAGGAACCCGGCGAGCCAGCTCCGCTGGGTCGGGCTGGTGTGCTCGATGACCCGGTTCAGCGCGGCGATGGCGTCGGGCGGGAACGGCGCGTTGGTGGGCAGGCGTGCGGGGGAGGTCATAGCCAGCCACTCCAATCGGCGGTCCATACGAAGGCAAACGTCAGCACGGCGATGCCCGCCATGCCGCCGGTCGCGACGGCGAGCGGCCGCCAGCCGAGCGCCTGGAGCTTGCGGAGGTCGGTCGACAGCCCGACGCCGGCGAAGGTCAGCAGGAACGCCCAGCGGGACAGCGCGGCGAGGTTGGCCGAATCGGCCTTGCTGAACGCCCCGAACGTCGCCAGCAGCGAGATCGCCAGGAAGCCGAGCACGAACTTGGGGAACTTGGCCCACAGGAACGCCGCCTTGTTGCCGACCCGCACGCCCTCGCCGCGCGCCGCCCAGTACAGCGCGTAGCCCAGCACCACGAAACCGATGGTGGCGTTGCGCGTGGTCTTGGCCAGCACGGCGTAGCGCGCGGCCTCCTCCGACACCATGGCGCCGGCCGCTGTCGCCTCGGCCGTGTTGTCGATGGCAAGGCCGGCCCAGAGGCCGTAGGCATGGTCGCTCATTCCCGCCAGATGGCCCACGACGGGGAACAGCACAAGGCTCACCGCGCCGAGCAGCAGGATGGCGGCGATGGCCAGCGACACGTCCTCGTCCTCCGCCCGGATGGCGCCGCGGGCGGCGATGATGGCCGACACGCCGCAGATCGAGGAGCCGATGGCCAGCAGGCTCACCAGCTTCGGCCGCAGCCCGAACCGGGTGCCGAGCCAGGTCATGATGCCGATGGAGAGCGCGAGTTCAAGGGCCACCAGCACCAGGGACGCGCCGCCCAGGCGCAGCACGTCGCCCAGCAGAAAGCGCACGCCGAGCAGCACGATGCCGAGCTTGAGCCAGAACTCGTAGGTCGCGACGCCGGCGCGGAAGATGCGGGGCACGCCGACGAGGTTGGTGATGACCAGGCCATACAGGATGGCCCACAGCACGTATTCGATGTTGGGCAGCACGACGTGGTGCGACTTGCCCCAGGCCGTCAGCCCCTGCTCCGTCAGCTTGCCCGCGTACCCAACGGCAAGCAGCAGCCCGAGGCCGGGCAGCAGTGCGGCCGCGCGTTCGGTCAGGGGGGCCTCGCGAGGCCCGCCCAGGGTGGCGCTCATGCTTACCAGCCGATCTGCGGCAGCAGGCCGGACCAGGCCAGCGCGGCGAGCGCCAGCGCCGCGAGGGTGGCGAGCCAGTCGGCCGACAGGGCCAGCAGCACATGGGCTTGGCGCCGCGGCGGCGGCGCCAAGGGCGATACGGTATGGGCGGCCATCCTGCTCAGTCTCCGGGAACTCTCGGCCCCATAGAAGATAACTCTTTGTTCGCAGCGCAATGCGACCGGCCAAATAGCGTCCTTATGCCAGGAACCACGGCTGAGGCAGCAGCTTTATCCTACAATCTGCCCTGCCGGGAGATCGATCCGTCATACCGCCGGCTCTCCCGGCACCGGCGCCTTGCCCTGCGCCTCGACCAGCGCCGTGACCTCGGCGATGCAGGCGTCCAGCGCCGCCGTGTCGGTTCCCTTGGCGACCAGCGCGACGCCGTTGCCGCCCAGGCGGTAGTAGGGGTAGCTGCCCAGGTCGAGCGCCGGGTAGCGGTCCTGGATCGCGCTCAGCCCCTCGGCGATGGCGCCCTCCAGCAGCCCGGCCGCGTGCACCGCGCGGGACTGCACGGGCACGCCGCCCTGCAGCGTCGGCGCCAGCGTCGTGAACATCGACTGCATGATGCGCGGCACGCCGGCCATGACATGAACGTTGCCGATGGTGAAGCCCGGCGCGATGGACACCGCGTTGTCGATCAGCGTGGCGCCGCGCGGCATGGTCGCCATGCGCTGCCGGGCCGCGTTGAACTGGCCGGGCTCGTAGTGCCGCTCCATCCGCGCCCAGGCCTCGGGGTGCGGCTCCCACGGCACGCCGAAGGCGGCGGCGACGCACTCGCTGGTGATGTCGTCGTGGGTGGGGCCGATGCCGCCGGTGGTGAACACGTGGTCGAACCGGGCGCGGCACTCGTTCACCACCGCGATGATGGTGTCCCGCACGTCGGGGATCACCCGCACCTCGCGCAGCGGGATGCCGATGGCGCCGAGGCCCTTGGCGATGAACTGGATGTTGAGGTCCTGCGTGCGGCCCGACAGGACCTCGTTGCCGATGACGAGCAGGCAGGCGATGGGGTTGGCGGCGGCGTCAGCCATGGGGGAACCCTACAGGAAATCGCGAAGCAAGGGGATCAACGGCTTGTCGGCCGGCGGCATCGGGTAGTCCGCGAGCTTCGCCGGGCGCACCCAGGCGAGCACCTGGCCCTCCTGCCCGCGCGGCTGCCCGGCCCAGCGGCGGCACAGGAACAGCGGCATCAGCAGGTGGAACCCGTCATAGGCGTGGCTCGCGAAGGCGAAGGGGGCGAGGCAGCTTTCCGTGATTTCGATGCCCAGCTCCTCCCGCAGCTCGCGGATCAGCCCGGCCTCCGGCGTTTCGCCGGCGTGGAGCTTGCCGCCGGGGAACTCCCACAGCCCGGCCATCGGCTTGCCCTCCGGGCGCCGGGCCAGCAGGATGCGGCCGTCCGTGTCGATCAGCGCGCAGGCGGCGACCAGCACGATGGGTTTCTCTAGAGGCTGGTCTCCGGTCGTCGGGCGCTCCGGCAATGCCGGCGTCGCCGTCCGCTGCGGTGCCGTGGGTGACAGCTGGTCGCGCAGCGGCGCG
>CAHJXG010000374.1 GCA_903644035.1 Rhodospirillales bacterium | reverse complement strand
GGTCACGCTTGCGTCGGGGGCGCTGGTGCTGGTGGGCGCCGTGGCGGCCGGGCAGCGCCGGCGCATGGCGGAGGCGGTGGTGCTGAAGACGCTCGGCGCCACGCGCCGGCAGATCCGGGCGGCTTGGCTCGTGGAGTTCGGGCTGATCGGCGCGGCGGCCGGGCTGATCGCGGCGCTGGTGGGGACGCTGGCAAGCTGGGGCGTCGTGCGGTTCCTGATGCGGGCGGACTGGGTGTTCCTGCCGGGCATCCTGGCGGCGACGATCCTGGGCTGCATCACGCTGATGCTGGGGTTCGGCTATGCCGGGACCGCGTCGGCGCTGCGGGCGCGGGCCGCGCCTTTTCTGAGAAACGAGTAGCGCGCGGCTCAGATTGTGGATCTCCCGATTTCCCTTGATCCAGCATTGGATTCAACCAACATACGCGGCACGGGCAGTCACGCCCACATGAGGAAAAGGACAATGGCTTTCATCCCCGACTCTCGAACCTACGCGCCCAGCGCGGCCGCGGACACCGCGGTACTCGACGCCGGGCTGCGCGCCTACATGCTGCGCGTTTACAATTGGATGTCCTCGGGCCTGCTGCTGACGGGCATCGTCGCCTACGCCATCGCGAACACGAGCCTGATCGAGCTGTTCTATCGTCAGGTCGCGACGCCGCGCGGCATCGCGGTCCAGCCGACGATCCTGGGCTATGCCGCGATCTTCGCGCCGCTGGTGTTCACCTTGGTGCTGAGCTTCGGCGTGAACCGGCTGTCGCGCTCGGCGACGCAGGCGCTGTTCTGGGCGTTTGCCGCGACCATGGGCGCCTCGATCGCGAACATCTTCCTGATCTACAGCGGCGCCAGCATCGCGCGGGTGTTCTTCGTGACCGCCGCTACGTTCGGCGCCATGAGCCTCTACGGCTACACGACGAAGTCTGACCTGAGCAAGATGGGCAGCTTCCTGATCATGGGCCTGATCGGCGTCATCGTCGCGTCGCTGGTCAACATGTTCATCGGCAGCACCGCCCTGCAGTTCGCCATCAGCGTGATCGGCGTGCTGATCTTCGTCGGCCTGACCGCCTACGACACGCAGCGGATCAAGGGCGACTACCAGCAGTATGCCTACGCCGAGGGCACGGACGGCGCCGCGAAGCGCAGCGTGTTCGACGCGCTGAGCCTCTATTTGAACTTCATCAACCTGTTCATGCTGCTGCTGCAGCTTTTCGGCAACCGCAACAGCAACAACTGATCCGGCCTGCTGACGACAAAGGCCCGGGGGAGCAATCCCCCGGGCCTTTTCTTTTTGCGGCCTGCAAGTTGGAAGGGCGCGCCTACTCCACCTCGGTCACGGCTTCCACTTCGGCCTCGACCTCGGCGCCGTCGGCATCGATCTCGACCGCAGCGCCCTTCACGATGGCCTTGAGCTTCTCCGCCAGCTTCAGCGACGCCGTCGCCTTGTCCGTGCCGTCAAGCGCGCCCATCTCGGCCGCCAGGCGGTCCATCGCGGCCTCGTAGATCTGGCGCTCGCTGAAGCTCTGGTCCGGCTGCCCGGCGTTGCGGTGCAGGTCGCGCACCACCTCCGCGATCTGCAGGGGATCGCCGGAGTTGATCTTCTGCTCGTATTCCTGTGCCCGGCGGGACCACATGGTGCGCTTGATCCTGGCTCGGCCCTTCAGCAGGTCGAGCGCCTTGTCGAACATCTCCCGCGTCGCGAGCTTGCGCAGCCCGGCCGTCCGCGCCTTGGCGACCGGCACCCGCAGCGTCATGCGGTTCTCCTCGAACGTGATGTGGATCAGTTCGAGCTTGTGCCCGGCGATCTCCTCCGTCGCGATCCGCTCCACCTTGCCGACGCCATGGGTGGGATACACGACGTAGTCGCCCTCCGCGAAGTCCTCCTTGGCCGCCATGGCGCGCGGGACGATCTGCGGCCGGCCGTGCATGCCAGGCATGTGGCCGGGCATCTTGGGCGGCGATCGGAACGGCGGCTCGGCCACGTCCGGCTGCGGCTTCGCCCCGGCCGAAGCTGCCGGCGTGCCCACCGTCGCAACGGTGTCGACTGTGCTGGCGTCATCAGGCGTCGGGGCGGCCCGATCTGGCGCGTCCTTGGCTGCTACGGGCTTGGTGGGCACCTTCTTCTCCTGGCCTGCAAGCCTTGCAGGCGCCTGCTGATTGGGTTGTGCAACGCCCGGCGAACGGCCGATGTCATCGGCCGGTGCTGTTCAGCACGAATTGTCGCCAGCCAACGAAGCATAACACAATTTTCACGGGCCGTCACCGCGGGTGGTTTCCACCTCCGGGTATGCGGCCCCGCTCAGGGCTTGCCAGGCTCCGTGGAGAACAGGGCCTCCTTGCCCGGCTTGTCCTTCCACTCATCCGCATCCGCCGGCGGCTCGCCCTTGCGGACGATGTTCGGCCATTCCAGCGAGTAGATGCGGTTGCGCTCGGCCCAGGCGGCGGCACGGTCGTCGCTGTCCGGCACGATGGCCTCAGCCGGGCACTCAGGCTCGCACACGCCGCAGTCGATGCATTCGTCGGGATGGATCATCAGCATGTTGTCGCCGACGTAGAAGCAGTCCACCGGACACACCTCGACGCAATCCATGTATTTGCACTTGATGCAATTTTCGGTGACCACGTAGGTCATCGCTAGCCCCTTCCACTTCCGGGTCACTGCCCCGGGTTTCGCCGTTAAGTGGGGCGATATGCGGTTCTTTCACCCCGGGCGCAAGCGGCCCAGGCTCAGGTATGGGGGCATATCTGGGCCGCGCGTCACGGCCCGTCGGCGACTTCCTCATACAGCGCCTGCGCTTCCGGCGCCGGGCCGCGCCGGCCGGCCAGCGCCAGCACGCGGACCACCCGGACCTGCTGGCGCAGCGGCAGGGTCAGGATATCGCCGGGGCGCAGCCGGGCGT
>CAHJXG010000373.1 GCA_903644035.1 Rhodospirillales bacterium | reverse complement strand
CGCCCGCCGGCGCGCTCGACCGCGGCGACCAGCCGGCCGCCCTCGCTTGCCACCAGGGCGGCGCCGCCGGCGGCAACGATGGCCTGGGTCATCTCCACCGTGCCCCGCTCCACGCCGCCGGTGTCGAGCGAGGGGAGCACTTGCAGCACGGTCGCGCCGGGTGGAAGGGCAGGCATCCGGGCGGTATAGCACGCGGGTGGCTTGGGAGGCGGACATGCAGACGGTGGCGCAGGAGGTTGGGGAGACGGACCGCGGCGACGGCGTGGCGCTGGCCTGGGTGCGGACGCTGGGGCGCGGGCCGACCACCGTGTTCCTGCCGGGCTTCAGGAGCGACATGACGGGTGCGAAGGCGATGCTGGCCGAAGCGTTCTGCGCGGAGCACAAGACGGCCTGCCTGCGGCTGGACTACTCCGGCCATGGGGCCAGCGGCGGGGTGTTCACCGACGGCACGATCGGGCGCTGGACCGATGATGCCCTGGTGCTGATCGACCGCTTGACCGAGGGGCCGCTGGTCCTGGTCGGGTCGAGCATGGGCGGCTGGATCGCCCTCCTGGCGGCGCTGGCGCGGCCGGAGCGGGTGGCCGGGCTGATCGGCATCGCCGCCGCGCCGGATTTCACCGAGGAGCTGATGTGGCAGGCCATGATGCCGGACGAACGCGCGCAGCTGGAACGAGACGGCGTGCTGCATGTCCCCAGCCTCTACGGCGACCCTACCCCAGTGACCGCCGCCCTCATCGCGGATGGCCGCACCCGGCTGCTGCTGGACCGGCCGATCCCGCTGCGTTGCCCGGCGCGCCTGCTGCACGGGCGGCGGGATCCCGACGTGCCCTGGCAGACCGCGCTGCGCCTTGCGGAGCGGCTGGAAGCGGACGACGTGCAGGTCTCGCTGATCAAGGACGGCGACCACCGGCTGTCCCGCCCGTCCGATTTGGCACTGCTAAGCCGGGCGCTTGGCGACCTCCTGCTGCAGGATGGCGCGTAGCCCCTCCCGGTAGGTCGGATACTGCCAACGCAGCCCGAGTTGCGCCTGCGTCTTCTCGCTGCGAACCCGGCGGTTCTCGTTCCAGAAGCTGCGTCCCATCGCGCTCATGCTGCCGACCGCTTCGGCAAAGGGGATCAGCGGCGGCGGCTCCATGTCCAGCAAGCGGGCGGCCTCGGCGGTCACGTCCGCGCTGGCGGCCGGCTCGTCATCTGCCAGGTTGAGCACGCGGGGACCCGGCGGACGCGCCTGCTGCATGGCAGCCAGCACGGCGGCGGCGATGTCGTCTCGGTGGATGCGGCCGAACAGGTGGCCGGGTTTGAGCACCCGCCGCGCCTGCCCGCTCCGCAAGTCGTCGAACGCCGACCGGCCGGGGCCGTAGATGCCGGCGACCCGGAACAGGTCAACCGGGCGACCCGGCAGCGCCGCGACCCATGCGTTCTCCGCCGCGACCCGGCGCTGCGCCCGGGGCACCGTGGGCGCCACAGGCGTGTCCTCGTCCACCCAATCACCATCACGGTCGCCGTAAACGCCGGTCGTGGAGAGATACCCGGCCCAGCGCAGGCGGGGGCTTCGGCTGATCTCAACGCTGTAGCGGGCCAGCGCCGGGTCGCCATGCTCGTCAGGGGCTGCCGTCTGCACGACATGCGTGGTCTCGGCCAGCACCGCGGCGGCATCGGCAAAGCTGATCAAGGCTACTCCCGAAGGCGCCGAACGGCCGGAAGGGTTTCGGCTGGTCGCGGTCACTCGCCAGCCCAGTGCTGCCGCGCCCGCGGCGATGGCCGTTCCTGTGTAACCCAGGCCGAACAGGATCAGATTTGCTTCGATCATCCCGCATCCTATCCGGTTTGCCCGTGCGCGCGAGCCGGAGTATGTTCACCGCAGGATGAGCAGTCGGGTTGTTCTGGTCGCCGGGGTGATCCTGGCCATTTCGGCTGCAATGCGCTGCGGCGTGAACGGCGGCGACGGGCTCATCGCGGCGAGCAGGGCGGAAAGCTTGCCTGCGACGGACTCCAAAGGGACGCCCGGCAAGGAGGTGTCCACCCCACCCGGCCCGCCGCGTATCGCGCAAGGTGGCGACTATGACCGGTGTCTTGCCATGCTGAGTACCGATCCACGCGGAGCCGCTGCCTTTGCCGATGCCTGGGAGGCGACCGGAGGCGGGGACGGCGCCACCCACTGCCGTGCGCTCGCTGAGATCACCTTGGGGGCGCCTGAGAAAGGCGCGGAGACGATGGAGACGCTGGCCAACGTCAGTCATGGACAGGCAGCGGCCCGAGCCAGTCTTTATGGGCAGGCGGACCAGGCTTGGTTGATGGCAGGCGAACCCAGGCGGGCGTTCGGCGCGGCGACGCTGGCCTTGTCATTGACCCCTGATGATGCGGGCCTGTTGGTTGATCGGTCGATTGCCGCGGCCAGCCTTGAGCGGTATGACGATGCGGTCGATGACCTGACCCGTGCGCTTGACGTCGACCCACGCCGGGTTGATGCATTGGTGTTCCGTGGTGCGGCCTGGCGCCACCTGGACCAGATGGGATTGGCACAGGACGACATCGACCGCGCCTTTGCCCTGGACCCAGAGAATGCTGACGCATTGCTGGAACGAGGTATCCTGCGTCAGCGTCGGGGCGACCGGGAGGGTGCCCGGCGGGATTGGGAACATGCCATCGTGCTGGCGCCCAACAATGCGACGGGTGATCTGGCGCAGCAGAACCTGGCGTTGCTTGAGGCTGGACCCAGCCGGCGCTAACAACCTATTTCACCGAATTCGGTCATTTGGACCAGGCTTCAGGAGAGACGACGTTTATGAGTGGCTTCAAAGGCAGTAAGTTTACCGACCGCGCGGACGCCGCTGCGGCCGCCAAGAAAGTCATGCTTGAGAAGTTTCGTGCCAAACCGTCGCCAGATGACCCGGCCGTGTTGGCACGCGCCGCAGAGCGCAAGGCAATCGCCGAAGCGCGTGAGGTTCGCGCGGCAGAGCGCCGGGTGATTCGGGAGGCGGAGGAGGCACGTCGGGTGGCGGAGGATCAAGCGCGTCTCGCCGAGTTGGCGGCGCAAGCTGCAGCAGAGGCGCAGCGCAAGGTTGAGCAAGCCGCACGGGACGAAGAGATCAAAGCGCAGCGCAAAGCTGAGCGGGATGCGCGCTACGCTGCGCGCAAGGCTCGGCGTTAGGGCTGACTTGACGCGAGATCGCCACGAGACGGCGATGCATCGTGTATGCGATGCAT
>CAHJXG010000372.1 GCA_903644035.1 Rhodospirillales bacterium | reverse complement strand
CATCGTGGCGAGCACGCCGGATTAGAGGCGTGCCGCCCCGGCGGCGCCACCGGGGCGGCCGGACCGGTCAGTCCGCCGCGAGGTGCTGGGGCGGCACGTCCATCTTCTCCAGGGTGACCGGGATCGACTTGGCGGCCGGGGTGTCCGCGCCCTCCGCATGGTGCCAGACGGGGATCAGCGGGTTGGCCTCGGGGTAGTAGGCGCTCATGCAGCCCTCCGGGATGTCGTACGGCGTCACGATGAAGCCTCCCACCCGGCGCACCACGCCGTCATCGACCGCGGCGGTCAGCGCCACGATGTCGCCCTCGGCCAGAGACAGCCGCTCGATGTCGTTGGTGTGCATGAACAGCGTCATCCGGGTGCCGCGCACGCCGCGGAACCGGTCGTGGTAGCCGTAGATCGTCGTGTTGAACTGGTCGTTGCTGCGGACCGTCATGAGCTGGAGCACGTCCCGCGCGTCGTCGGGGACCGCGATGTCCTCGTTGAGGCTGCGCGGCACGATGAAGTTGGCGCGCCCGGTGGGCGTGCGCCAGTCCCGGCTCCGCGCGGTGATCGGCAGATGGAACCCGCCGGGCTTCTCCATGCGATGGTTGAAGTCGCCGAACAGATGCGGGTAGGTCCGCTCGATGGCGTCGCGCACCAGGCTGTAGTCATCCACCCAATGCGCCCAGGGCACCGCCGGGTTGGGCGGGAGCGCCGCCTGCGCGATGCCGGCGACGATGGCCGGCTCGCTCATCAAATGCGCGCTGGCCGGCTCCCGGATGCCGTGGGAGCTTTGCACGCAGGCGCTGGTGTCCTCCGTCGTCACGACCTGGGGGCCGGTCGCCTGCCGGTCGATCTCGATGCGGCCGCGGCAGGGCAGGATGTAGGCGGCCTTGCCGTGGATCACGTGGTTGCGGTTCAGCTTGGTCGAGATCATCACCGTCAGCGGGATGTCGCGCCAGTGCCGCTCCATCGCCACGGTCTCCGGCACGGCGCGGATGAAGTTGCCGCCCAGCTCGACGAAGGCGGTGATCTCGTCCGCCAGCACCTTGCGGCAGGCGCCGACCGTGTCCAGGCCCTTCCCGCGCGGCGGCTCGAAGCCATACAGCTCCTTGAGCTTGTCGAGCGGCGCCAGCTCGGGCTTCTCCGTGATCCCCACGGTGCGCTGGCCCTGCACGTTGCTGTGGCCGCGCACCGGGCAGATGCCGGCGCCGAGCTTGCCGATGTTGCCGCGCATCAGCAGCAGGTTCACGAACATCTGCACGTTCTCGACGCCGGTGCGGTGCTGCGTGAGGCCCATGCCGTAGATGCCGATCACGGCGCTGCTGCGGGCATAGACGGTCGCCACCGCCTCCATAGCGCCCCGGCTCAGGCCCGACTGGTGCTCCAGCGCCTCCCAGGGATGGGCGCGCACGGAGTCCGTGAAGGCGTCGAAGCCGTGGGTGTGCTCGGCGATGAACGCCAGGTCGAGCACGCGCGGCCCGCCCGCCGCCTTCGCCGCGTCGTCCAGCGCCAGCACGTGCTTGCACACCCCGGTCATGGCCGCGACGTCGCCGCCGATGCGGACCTGGTGATACTGGCTGCTGATCGGCGTGTCGGTCGAGGTCAGCATCTCCCCCACGTGCTGCGGGCTGCGGAACCGCTCCAGCGCCCGCTCGCGCAGCGGGTTGAGGGTGATGATCGGCACGCCGCGCTTATGCGCCTTCTGCAGCTCGTTCAGCATGCGCGGGCTGTTGGTGCCGGGGTTCTGCCCGGCGAAGATCAGCAGGTCGGCGTTGTCGAAGTCCTCCAGCGTCACCGTGCCCTTGGGCGCGCCGATGCTGGCGGGAAGCGCCACCGACGTCGGCTCGTGGCACATGTTGGAGCTGTCGGGCAGGTTGTTGGTGCCCAGCATCCGCGCGAACAGCGCATACATGTAGGACGTCTCCAGCGACGCGCGGCCGGAGGCGTAGAGCACGACCTTGCTGGGGTCCATGGCACGGAGCCGCTGGCCGATGTCCTGGAACGCCTCCTGCCAGCCGACCTCGACGTAGGTGTCGGTGGCGGCGTCGTAGCGCAGCGGGTGAGTCAGCCGGCCGATGGCCTCAAGGTCATGGTCGGACCAGGACTCCAGCTCGGTGACGGTGTGCTTGGCGAAGAAGTCGGGGCCGACGCGCTTCGTGGTGATCTCCCACGCGGTGGCCTTGGCGCCGTTCTCGCAGTACTCGAACACATGCGGCTCGGCCGGCTTGATCCAGGCGCAGCTCACGCAGGTGAAGCCGCGCGGCTTGTTCTGCTGCGTCAGCACCAGGGCGCCGCTGACCGGCACGCCCTCCTTGGATAGGATGGCACCCAGCGAGCGCACGGACCCCCAGCCTCCGGCCGGTCCCTTGTAGGGCTTCACGCTTGGCGCATCGGTCATGGCGGCAATCCCGGACTTTCGGCAAGAACATCCGGACCGCAACGGAGTTGCGACAACTCTGCGTCAGGACGGCGCGATGGTCCGCAGCACCGTGGCAACGCCGGCCGACAGCCGGCCGGTGCCCAGCAGCAGCAGGAGTGCCGCGACGGCGACGGCCATGCCGGCCCCAACCAGCATCCAGCGCGCCGAATGCCGGTCCGGCTCGCTGATCGGGGCATGGCGGCTGGTCGGGGCGTACTGGTCGATCAAACCATGCGGCTCGACGGGCTGTTCCCGGCTTGGAACGCCAGCGCCCTCAAGCAGGCCCTTCTCATAGGCGGCGAACTCCAGCGCCGCCTCGGCGCCGCCGGGAAACGGCACGGGATCAAGCTCGGCGGACCTGGGACGACGCGGCGGGGGCGCCCGGGTCGGCTTGCCGGGCGCTATGACGTGCCGCGCCGACGGGAATGGCGTCGCCGGCCCGTCAGCGATGGTGGAGCTGAGCGGGATCGAACCGCTGACCTCCTGAATGCCATTCAGGCGCTCTCCCAACTGAGCTACAGCCCCGTCTGCGCCGGGCAGGACAAGCCCGGCTGCGGGCGCGGGTAATAGCCCCCCCTGCGTCCGACATCAAGGGGCTATGCGGCCTTCAGCTCCCGGTGCACCTCGAACGGGGCCTCGGTCTTGCCGCGGATCTCCTCCAGGGTGACGCCGGGCGCCACGTCGACCAGGGTGAACCCCGGCCGGCCCACGTCGAACACGCCGAGCTCCGTCACCACGAGGTTCACCACGCCGGCACCGGTCAGCGGCAGGGAACAGGCGCGCAGCAGCTTCGGCTTGCCGCCGGCGGTGTGCTCCATCAGCACGACGACGCGGGGCACGCCGGCCACCAGGTCCATGGCGCCGCCCATGCCCTTCACCATCTTGCCGGGGATCATCCAGTTCGCGAGGTCGCCGTTCTCCGCCACCTGCAGCGCGCCCAGGATGGAGATCGCGATGTGGCCGCCGCGCACCAGCGCGAAGGAGGCGGCGCTGTCGAAGAAGCTCGTGGTCGGCAGCTTCGTCACCGTCTGCTTGCCGGCGTTGATGAGGTCCGCGTCCTCCTCCCCCTCGAAGGGGAAGGGGCCGATGCCCAGCATGCCGTTCTCGCTGTGCAGCTGGATGCTGATGTCGGAGGGGATATGGTTGGCGACCAGGGTCGGGATGCCGATGCCCAGGTTCACGTACATGCCGTCCTGCAGTTCCCGCGCCGCGCGGGCCGCCATCTCGTCTCGGGTCCAGGCCATCGTCGCCTCCTATGCCGGCAGTGATTCGGCGCCGGCCGCCGCGGGCGCGGCCCCGGCAGGCTTGCGCGTGGTGCGCTGCTCGATCCGCTTCGCGACGTTGCCCACGTGGATCATGCGCTTCACGAAGATGCCCGGCGTTACGACGTGGTCGGCATCGAGCGTGCCCGGCTCCACCAGCTCCTCGACCTGGGCCACCACCATCCGGGCGGCGGTCGCCATGATCGGGTTGAAGTTCCGCGCGGTCATCCGGTACACCAGGTTGCCCTCGGTGTCGCCGCGCCAGGCGTGCACGATGGCGAGGTCCGCCACCAGGCCGCGCTCCATGATGTAGCGGTGGCCGTCGAACTCCCGCTCGTCCTTGCCCTCGGCGATGGCGGTGCCGACGCCGGTGCGGGTGTAGAAGGCGGGGATGCCGGCGCCGCCCGCCCGGATGCGCTCCGCCAGCGTGCCCTGCGGGTTGAACTCGATCTCCAGCTCGCCCGCAAGGTATTGCTTCGCAAAGGTCGCGTTCTCGCCGACATAGGAGGAGATCATCTTGCGGATCTGCCGGGTCTGCAGCAGCAGGCCCAGCCCGGCGTCGTCCACGCCCGCGTTGTTCGAGATGCAGGTCAGGTCCCGCACGCCGCTCTCCCGGATCGCCTCGATCAGCACCTGCGGGATGCCGCACAGGCCGAAGCCGCCGGCCATGATGACCATGCCGTCCCGCAGCACCCCGGCCAGCGCCGCCGCCGCGTCCGGATAGACCTTGCTCGCCGCCATCCCTCAACCCCGTTTTTCATTGGCCCGTCCCCCAACCCTATCGCACGGGGGCCAGCCCGGCAAACGCGGCGCTAGCCGGCAAGGACGCCGTGCTGCCGCAGGAAACCCAGCAGCGGCAGCAGCGGCAGGCCCAGGATGGCGGCGTGCTCGCCCTGCACCTCGTCGAACAGGTGCACGCCCAAGCCCTCCAGCCGATAGGCGCCGACGCAGGACAGGATCGCATCGCCCTCGGCGGCCAGGTACTCCTCCAGGAACGCATCGCTGAACGCGCGCATGCGCAGCCGGGGTTCGGCGACGTGGCGCCACACCTCCTGCCCGCCGCGCAGGCAGGTCACGGCGGTGACCAGGCGGTGCGTCTGGCCGCGCAGGGTCCGAAGCTGCCCGCGCGCGCCGCCGAGGTCCTCCGGCTTGTCGAACCAGGCGCCGCCGCACACCAGAAGCTGGTCGGCGCCGATCACCAACGCGTCGGGATCACGGATGCGCCGCGCCTTGAGGGCGGCGAGCGTCAACGCGGTCTCGGCGGCGTCTGCGCCCTCCGCCCGGCAGGCCTGCTTCACCGCCGCCTCGTCCACCCGGGCCGGACGCGCCTCGAACCGCAGGCCGGCCGCCTCCAGCAACGCGGCCCGCGCCGCCGATTGGCTGGCCAGGACCAGGGGAGGTGCCGATGCCTGCATCATGGCGTGGGCGGAAGGGGCACAGGCGGCATGGGGGCAGAAGCGGCAACCGCCTCCCGCCGCCGCCGCTCGTGCCAGGCATCCATGAGCTGAAGCACGGTGGCGGCCGTCTCCTCGATGGAGCGCCGGGTCACGTCGATCACCGGCCAGCCGCGGCGGGTGCACAGGCGCCGCGCCCACAGCAGCTCGCTGCGCACCGCCTCGACGTCGACGTAGTCGCCGCTGTCCTGACGCACCCGGCCGGTGTCGTTGCCGGCGGCGATCAGCTTCAGCCGGTGGCGCCGGATCTCGATCAGCGCGGGCGGGTCCAGGGTGAGGCCGATCACCGGGCAGATCGGCGCCTCCAGCCCCGGCGGGTCCGGCGTGCCCGGCACCAGCGGCACGTTGGCCGCCTTGATCCCGCGGTTCGCAAGGTAGAACGACGTCGGCGTCTTGCTGCTGCGCGACACGCCGACCAGCACCACGTCGGCCGAGGCGATGCCGGCCTGCGCCTGCCCGTCGTCATGGGCCAGCACGTAGTGCATCGCGTCGATGCGGCGGAAGTAGTCGGCGTCCAGCACGTACTGCCGCCCCGGCCGGGACTGCGCCTGGGTGCCGATATGCTCCTGCAGCATCTCCAGCACCGGCTCCAGCACGTTCAGCACGGACACGCCGAGCCGCAGGCACGTCGTTTCCAGGTCGTTGCGGAGCGCCTTGTCGATGACGGTGGACAGCACGGGGCCGGGTTCGGCCTCGATCCCCTCCAGCACGCGGTGCAGCTGGAAGCGGGTCCGGATCAGGCTCCAGCGGTGGTAGACGATGGGGGCCTGCTCGAACTGCGAGACGGTGGCGCGGGCGATGCTGTTCAGCGTCTCTCCGGTCGCGTCGGACACCAGGTGCAGATTCATGTGCGGCGGTTCCGTTCTCAGGGCGTTGGATCGGGGGCGTTGGATTGGGGACGATGGATGGGGGACGGTGGATCGGGGCGGTGGAATTGCGGGGATAACGGGGATAACTCGGGTTTTGGGCGTGCGGCTCATCAGGCGTCGGGACAAGCGGGGATAACAAGCGAAACGTCAGGTACTGTGGATAGTATGCGGGGCCATCCTGTACGAGAATGGGGTACCCGGGGAGTCCACGCTTGAAAGCAACGGCTTGCCAGGGTTTGAGCCTGTGGACATGAGGGTGGATAAGTTTTGAATTACGGGGTACCCCAGGACTCACAGGCTATACTGCTACCCCATGAATCCTAGAATTACTTCTTTGAAGAGTAAGAGCGCACGATGACCAAGCCGCTGCTGCGTGTCCTGAACGGCGAGGCGGTCTGGCCGCCGCCGATGTGGCTGATGCGCCAGGCCGGGCGCTATCTGCCCGAGTACCGGGAGCTGCGCGGACAGGCCGGGGACTTCATCAGCCTGTGCACCACCCCGGCGCTCGCAGCCGAGGTGACGCTGCAGCCCATCCGCCGCTATGGCTTCGACGCCGCCATCCTGTTCAGCGACATCCTGATGCTGCCCTGGGCGCTCGGCCATGGCCTGGCGTTCAAGGAGGGCGAAGGCCCGGTGCTGCCGCGGCTCACGACGGGCCAGGACGTGTCGGCGCTCGACCCGGGCCGGGTCATGGGCGCGATCGCGCCGATTCTCGAGACGGTGCAGCGCACCAAGGCCGGGCTGGACGATGCGACGGCCCTGATCGGCTTCGCCGGCAGCCCGTTCACCGTGGCCTGCTACATGGTGGAGGGCGGCGGCTCCAAGGACTTCGCCCGCATCCGCGGCATGGCGCATGGGGAGCCGGCACTGTTCGCCTCGCTGATCGACGTGCTGGTGGACTCCACGGTCGAGTACCTGGCGGCGCAGATCGAGGCGGGCGCCGACGCGGTGATGCTGTTCGACAGCTGGGCCGGCGTGCTGTCGCCCCGGCTGTTCGCGCTGCACGTGATCGAGCCGACGCGGCGCATCGTGGCCGCCCTCCGCGCCCGGCACCCGGACATCCCGATCATCGGCTTCCCCCGGCTCGCCGGCGTGCTGGTGGGCGCCTACGCCGAGCAGACCGGGGTCAACGCCGTGGCGCTCGACACCGGGGCCGAGCTGTCGGTCGCGACCGGGCTGGTGCCGGCGGCCATCGCGACGCAGGGCAACCTCGACCCGCTCTCCGTCGTGGCGGGAGGCGAGGCCATGGCGGCGGAGGTCCGCGTCGTCCTCGACGGGGCGCGGGGCCGCCCGCACATCTTCAACCTGGGCCACGGCATCGTGCCGCAGACCCCGCCGGCGCACGTCGCGGCGTTGGTGAAGCAGGTGCGGGCCGCTTGACTGCGCCTGCTTACTGGCCAAGTTGGCACCCATGCCCCAACGCAAGATCGCCGTCGTGCTGTTCAATCTCGGCGGCCCCGACAAGCCGGCCTCGGTCCGGCCGTTCCTGGTCAACCTGTTCAAGGACCCGGCCATCCTGCGGGTGCCGTTCTTCGTGCGCCCCTGGCTCGCCCGCATCATCGCGCTGGCCCGCGTCAAGGCCGCCAGCGCCAACTACGCCATCCTGGGCGGCAAGTCGCCCTTGCTGGAGCTGACGGAGCAGCAGGCCCGCGCGCTGGAGGGCGCACTGTCCGACATGACCGTGCGCTGCTTCGTCGCCATGCGCTACTGGCACCCGTTCAGCCTCGCCGCTGCGCGCGAGGTCAAGGCGTGGGAGCCGGACGAGGTCGTGCTGGTGCCGCTCTATCCCCAGTACTCCACGACCACCACCGGCAGCAGCCTGTCGGCCTGGCGGGAGGCGGCGGCGCAGGCCGGGCTGGTGACGCCGGTCAGCACCCTGTGCTGCTACCACTCTGACCCCGGCTACGCCCGCGCCACCGCGGCCATGGTGCGCCAGGCCTATGCGGACGCCCGGGCGGCGCTCGACCCCACGGTGCCGCTGCGCATCCTGTTCTCCGCCCACGGCCTGCCGGAGAGCATCGTCAAGGCCGGGGACCCCTACCAGTTCCAGGTGGAGCGCACGGTGGCCGCGGTGGTCCGCGAGCTTGCCATCCCGGACCTTGACCACGTCGTCTGCTTCCAGTCCCGCGCCACGCCGCAGAAGTGGATCGACCCCAGCACCGAGGTCGAGATCGAGCGGGCAGCGCACGACAAGACCGCCGTCCTCGTTGTGCCGATCGCCTTCGTGTCGGAGCATTCGGAGACGCTGGTCGAGCTTGACGTCGAGTACCGGGAACTGGCGGAGAAGGAGGGCGTGCCGGGCTACTTCCGCTGCCCGGCGCAGAACAGCGACCCCGGCTTCATCGAGGCGCTGGCCGAGCTGGTGCGCATGACGCTCGGCCGCGGCCCCGGCCTGTGCAGCTTCGTCGGCGGGCGCACCTGCCCCAAGCCGTTCGGCGACTGCCCGCATGCCCGTGCCGGCGCGCCGAAGCCGGTGCCGATGCCGGCCCTGGCGCCCGTCTCGTGACGTCCAGCCCCGTGACGCCCAGCCCGCTGCGACTCGTCATCTTCGACTGCGACGGGGTGCTGGTCGACAGCGAGGGCCCGGCCGCGCGGGTGACGGCGCGTGAGGTCAGCCTGCTGGGCTGGCCCATGGCGGCGGAGGAGGCGATGACGCGCTTCATCGGCCTGCGGCTGTCCGACCTGCCGCCCATGGTCGCGGCGCAGACCGGGCGGGCGGTGCCGGACGGCTGGGTCGAGCATGTCCGCACGCGGCTGATCGCGACCCTGGCGGAGGAGACGGAGGCGATGCCCGGCGCCGCCGACGCGCTGCGGGCGACGGCGGCGCTCGGCCTGCCCTA
>CAHJXG010000371.1 GCA_903644035.1 Rhodospirillales bacterium | reverse complement strand
CTGCTGGCGCCGGTGCTCGCGACCCACGACCCCGGCGTGCAGGACCTCGGCCGTCGCCTGGCCCGGCCGTCTGCGGCGCATTGGCTCGGCACGGACGAGCTGGGGCGCGACGTGTACTCGCGCCTGCTCTACGGCGGGCGGATCACGCTCGGCATGGTGGTGGCCGTGGTGGTGCTGGTGGCGCCGCTCGGCCTCGCGGTCGGCTGCGTCGCGGGCTACGCGGGCGGCATCTGGGACCGGCTGCTGATGCGGGTGACGGACGTGTTCCTGGCCTTCCCGCGGCTGATCCTGGCGCTCGCCTTCGTGGCCGCCCTGCGCCCCGGCGTCACCAGCGCCGTCGCCGCCATCGCGCTCACCGCCTGGCCGCCCTACGCGCGGCTGGCCCGGGCCGAGACGCTGGGCCTGCGCGGCACCGACTTCATCGCCGCCGTGCGGCTGACCGGCGCCGGCGCCGGGCGGATCGTGCTGCGGCACATCGCACCTTTGTGCCTGCCGAGCCTCATCGTGCGCGTGACGCTCGACATGAGCAGCATCATCCTGACCGCGGCGGGCCTGGGCTTCCTCGGCATGGGGGCGCAGCCGCCGTCGCCGGAGTGGGGCGCCATGATCGCCACCGCCCGGCGCTTCATCCTGGAGCAATGGTGGGTGCCGACCGCTCCCGGACTCGCCATCTTCGTCGCGAGCCTCGCCTTCAACCTGCTGGGTGACGGCCTGCGCGACGTGCTCGATCCGAAGCAGGGAAGCTGATGCTCGTCGATATCCAGAACCTGCGCATCGCCTTCTCCACGCCGACCGGCTGGGCGGAGGCGGTGCGCGGCGTGTCGCTGACGCTCGGGCGCGAGAAGCTCGGCATCGTCGGCGAGAGCGGGTCCGGCAAGTCGCTGACGGCCCGGTCCCTGCTGCGCCTGCTGCCCGGCAACGCCCGGGTGCAGGCGGACCGGCTGGCGTTCGACGGGATCGACGTGCTGACGGCGAGCGAGAGGCAGATGCGGGCGATCCGCGGCAAGCGCGCCGGGCTGATTCTGCAGGATCCGAAATACTCGCTGAACCCCGTGATGACCGCGGGTGACCAGGTGGCCGAAGCCTGGCGCGCGCACAAGGGCGGCAGCCGCCGGGCTGCGCGTCAGGCGGCGGTGGACCTGCTGGCCCAGGTGCTGATCCGCGACCCGGCTCGCGTCGCCGGGTCCTATCCGCACGAGCTGTCCGGCGGCATGGGGCAGCGGGTGATGATCGCGATGATGCTGGCGCCCGATCCCGAGCTGCTGATCGCGGACGAGCCGACCAGCGCGCTTGACGCCACGGTGCAGGCGGAAATCCTGCGGCTTATGGAGGACCTCGTCAGCCGCCGGGGCATGGGGCTGCTGCTGATCAGCCATGACCTGCCGCTGGTCGGCCATTTCTGCGACCGGGTGGCGGTCATGTACTCCGGCCGCGTGGTCGAGGAACTGCAGGCCGGCGAGCTGACCTATGCCCGGCACCCCTATACCCGCGGCCTGCTGGACTGCCTGCCGCGGCTGTCGCACCCCGAGGCGCGGCTGCCCGTCATGGTCCGCGACCCCGCCTGGCTCGCCGCATGATCGCCATCGACGGCCTGCGCGTCCGGTTCGGCGCCAACGAGGTCGTGCACGGCGTCACCCTCGCCGTGCCGCGCGGCAGCAGCTTCGGGCTGGTGGGGGAGAGCGGGTCCGGCAAGAGCACGATCCTGCGGGCGTTCTCCGGCCTCAACCCCGACTGGACCGGCGCCATGCGGCTGGACGGCGCGGCGCTCGGCCGGCGCCGCGACCGGGCGTTCTTCCGGCGCGTGCAGATGGTGTTCCAGGACCCCTACGGCTCGCTGCATCCGCGGCAGACCGTGGACCGGGCGCTCAGCGAACCGCTGATCGTGCACGGGCTGTCCGACCGTGACGCCCGCATCGCCCGGGCCTTGTCCGACGTGGCGCTGCCGCGCAGCGTGCGGTTCCGCTACCCGCATCAGCTGTCCGGCGGGCAGCGGCAGCGGGTCGCCATCGCCCGCGCCCTGATGGCGGAGCCCGACGTGCTGTTGCTGGATGAGCCCACCAGCGCCCTGGACGTCTCGGTGCAGGCGGAGGTGCTGAACCTGCTGCGGGACCTCCAGCTGCGCCGCGGCCTGACCTACCTCTTGGTGAGCCACAACCTCGCGGTCGTGGCCCACCTGTGTTCCGTCGTGGGCGTCATGCAGGGCGGCGACCTGGTGGAGACCCTGTCAGCCGACGACCTCCGCGCCGGCCGGGTCAGCCACCCGCACACGGACGAGCTTCGCGCCCTCACCGTCGAGCTCGAGGGGAGCGAGACGCAACCGGCCGCTGCTGGCTGAGACGAGGATCAGACGGTGCGCGTGCCCATGTTGATGCCGGCGCCATCGAAGGCGCTGCCGCCCTCGGCTTCCGTGGGAACCTGGCCGTGCGGGGTCATCTGATCGACGGCGTGCGGCAGGTACTGCGAAAGCTGCGACAGCAGGTCCTGCTTCGGCAGGCCGGATTGCTGCGACCATTGGCTCACCTGCTCGTCGCCGAACACCTGGTGCAGCTGGTCGGGGCTGACCTGCTGGTTCGCGCCGGTGCCGACCCAGGACTGCGCGACGTGGCCCAGCCCGGCCTGCTGGAACTGGCCGAGCAGCCCGCCCAGCCCGCCTCCCGTGCCGTCGCCGCCCAGCAGGCCGCCGAGCGCGCCGCCCAG